>CAJXPE010000107.1 GCA_913057965.1 uncultured Marixanthomonas sp.
ACGAGATGTAGAGAGGTCTCGTGGGCTCGGAGATGTGTATAAGAGACAGGACGAACGCGTGAGTTTAATTCCAGACTTTATAAGTAACTGTGGTATGGCGCGAGTTTTCGCCTATTTTATGGAACGTAAAGTGCAAATGACCGATGAAGCTATTTTTAATGATACCTCTATGACCATTAAAAACGCGATTCAAAACACTTTTGATAATAACAGTACAAAAACAAATATTAGTAAAACAGCCTTTGAGATTGCTCTTAAGCAATTAGTATAACACTCAAGAACCTCAAATAATATGGAATCAATCATTATTTTAATTTTTGTAATCGGCTATTTGGCCATTACATTAGAACATCCTTTAAAATTAGATAAAACCGTTCCCGCTTTAATTATGGCGGCTTTAATATGGGCAGTGCTCGCTGTAGGCTTTCATAGTGGATGGTTTGATGTAATTGACTCGCATGAAAATGCTTTTAATTTCCTTTCGGGAGGGGAAGCAGCGGATGAAGGTTTTAAAAACACCCTTTTACATCATTTAGGTAAAACAGCTGAAATATTAATTTTCTTGATTGGCGCGATGACCATCGTTGAGATAATCGATCTTCATCGTGGTTTTGAAATTTTAAAGGGAGCCGTTAAAACCAAAAGTAAACGTAAATTATTATGGATTATCGGGATATTAGCTTTTATCCTTTCAGCAATAATAGATAACCTTACTGCTACCATTGTACTGGTTACGTTGTTGCGTAAATTAATTCATAAAAGGGAAGACAGATTGTGGTACGCGGCTTTAGTTGTAATTGCTGCAAATGCCGGTGGTGCTTGGTCTCCAATTGGTGATGTTACTACTACCATGCTTTGGATAGACGATAAAGTAACTGCTGCGGGTCTAATTGAGTTTGTTGTATTACCGTCAATCTTTTGTTTTGTAGTTCCATTCTTTATTGCGAGTTACTTAAAACCTTTCCGTGGAAATATTCAAGTAGATGCTACCGAAGATACCGTGGCCGAGCGCTTATTAAGTAGTAAAACCATGTTGTTTTTAGGGTTGGGGATGATTGTATCAGTACCTATATTTAAAACAATTACACACCTGCCTCCTTATATGGGAATGATGCTAGCACTTGGGGTAGTTTGGCTTGTTTCAGAATATATACATCCTGAAGAAGATTTCAGTAGCGAACGCCGTCATCTATACTCTGCCCATAAAGCATTATCTAGAATTGAAATATCGAGTATTTTATTCTTCTTAGGAATATTAATGGCAGTAGCAGGATTAGAAGCTTTAGTCTTTGGTGTTGTAGGAGGAGAAGAAGTAGGTACGCTCCGCTATGCAGCAGAACAATTAGATATGGCAATTCCTAATCAAGATGCTGTTGTAATACTGTTGGGTATTTTCTCTGCAATTATCGATAACGTGCCTTTGGTAGCTGCATCCATGGGGATGTACGACTCTCCTACCGATTCGGTATTATGGCATTTTATAGCTTATTCTGCTGGTACAGGTGGAAGTATGCTTATCATCGGTTCAGCAGCTGGTGTTGCTGCAATGGGAATGGAAAGAATCGACTTTATCTGGTATCTTAAAAAAATCACTTGGTTAGCTTTTATTGGCTTTTTTGTAGGAGCAATGGTGTTTTTATTATTTGAAAGAGTGATATTTCATCATGCGTAACAATTTCTAAAGTCATTAGGCGTTATCCTATAAAACCGTAAATAATTTATGCTAAACTTCTTAATTCAGGAAGGTGCAGAAGAAGCGACACAAGTTGCAGACCCTGAAACAACCGAAAAAACACTTTCCGTACTTGAACTCGTAATGAACGGGGGCCTAGCTGCCCAGATTATCATCGGGGTATTGTTTATTTTACTGTTTGTGGCAGTTTATATCTACTTTGAACGGCTTTTTGCAGTCAAAGCGGCTTCAAAAATCAACAGTAATTTTATGAACCAAATTCGGGAGCACGTAGCGGGTGGAAACATTCAAGGTGCTAAAGTACTTTGTGCGCAGCAAGACAGCCCTGTTTCAAGGCTTACCGAAAAAGGTATTTCCCGAATAGGAAGTCCGTTGGAAGATATCAATACAGCTATTGAAAATGCCGGAAGATTAGAAGTGTATAAACTTGAAAAAAATGTCAGTATTCTGGCAACTATTGCCGGTGCTGCTCCTATGATTGGGTTTTTAGGAACCGTAATTGGTATGGTTTTAGCATTTCACCAATTAGCGACCAGTAGCGGACAAGCTGAAATGGGTGCGTTGGCCGAAGGTATTTATACCGCAATGACCACAACTGTTGCAGGTTTAATTGTAGGTATTATTGCATATATGGGTTATAATCACTTAGTGGTACGTACCGATAAAGTAGTACACCAGATGGAAGCCACAGCGGTTGACTTTTTAGACCTATTAAACGAACCAGCGTAATGAATTTACGAGGAAGAAATAAAATAAGTCCCGAGTTTAGTATGAGCTCCATGACAGATATTGTATTTCTGTTGCTGGTATTTTTCCTATTGACCTCGCCTGCCATTACACCAGATGCGTTAGATTTAATTTTACCCAAAGCAAAAGGTAAGACCACAAATGTTCAAAAAGCATCGGTAAGCATTACAAGTGACGGTGCGTACTATGTAAACAAAGAGCGGGTTAGTGAGTACACCATGGAGAAAGAATTAAAAAGTGTTTTGGCAGGACAAGAAGAACCTACCATCATTTTAAGAGCAGAAGAAGGTGTGCCTATTGAAGATGCCGTTTTTGTAATGGATTTGGCAAACAAAAACAACTACAAAATAGTATTAGCGGTACGCCCTAATTAATACGTTGGGCAGCACCCTAATCGGGTCGGGCTTTCATCGCTACACGGTAGCGTATTCAATCCCTGCTGCAAAAAAAAATCTAAAAACTAATATTTTAATCTACTATGTCTTTTTTAGACACAAAACATAAAAAAAAGAGTATGACCATCACGGTAATTTTACACGTGATCATCCTTGTTTTGCTTTTTTATGTAGGATTAACTTATTTAGACCCACCACCAGAAAACGGAATTGCCGTAAATTTTGGTACCATGGAAACTGGAAGCGGGAACATTCAGCCAACAGAACCTATAAAAGCAGCACCTAAAGAAACCACGCCACCACCAGTTTCACAACCTAAAACTGAAATTAAGGAAGAAGTCGTTACTCAAGATGTGGAAGATGCACCGGTAATTAAAAAAGAAAAAAAGAAAGAAGTACAAAAAGAAACACCGGTTAAAGAACAACCAAAAGAAACGCCTAAAAAACCAGATCCCAAACCTGATAAAACCACCACTGATGCGTTGTCTAACCTGATTAACGCTCCTAAAAGCGATGGAACTGCAAAAGGAAGTGAAGGGAATGACGACACTGCTGGCGATAAAGGAAACCCAGACGGCGATCCCAATGCCAAAAGCTATTATGGTACTGGAAAAGGACTCGATGGAGACGGAAATTACTTGTTAGGAGGTCGTAAAGCCTTAAACAAGAAAAAATTCGAGCAGGATTGCAACGAAGCTGGTAAAGTGGTAGTAAGCATCGAGGTAGACCGAAATGGAAAAGTCATTAGCGCTACCCCAGGAGTGCGCGGAACAACAAATAATTCTAGATGTTTGTTGGAACCAGCAAAGCGAGCAGCTCTTGCCACCCGTTTTAATGCAGATAATAAAGCACCTGCAAAGCAAATAGGAAAAATTATCTACAACTTTAGTTTGTCCGAATAATACTGTTAATTATTTGTTAACGATTTAATAAATAGTTATATATTTGCCATAGTTATAGCTATTTGTAAATGTTTGGGGCCAAATTATTAAAGAAAATAACAATCTGTATAGGGGTTGTAAATATTCTTGTTCCATTGTTTTTTGGGATAGCAATAACTATCTACATTGTTCCTTTGTATATTAGTTGTCTTTATTTAATCTATTATACATCAGTAAAGAAACACAATTTCCTTCTTATTCTTTTTTTACTTGTAACGTGTACAGCGGAATCTATAACAGCTTTTGGTTTCGTAGATAATTTTATGTGGATCGCTTCCTTATTTACGGGATTCTTTCTTTTAGGGACATTATTATTACGTCCTGCTTTAAAAAAATGGAAAATCAGATTAAAATTAGATGAAAAAATAGGTCTTTTCGTTGGCTTTATGTGTGTAGCATTTGTGATGTTGGTTACGTATAGTGCAACAATTGATCAAGTTCCACAGACGGTATATCATCTTTTTGCGTTTTTGGCATTTGCACTTTTCTTATATGCTTGCTTTTTTGTTTTTGTATACGATCACCACTCTCGAGGTATTTTTACTTTTATTACTGGTGTTGCCTATGTTTGTATGTATGTAAATTATTTTATTTATGAATTTTTTTTACAATTCAATCCTATTGCTAATTTTAGTGCAAGCCTGTGAGGTTGTTGCCCAATATGCTTTTGTAATCTATTTAGAAAGAAGAGATACTAGTTCTTTTAATCTTAAATAGCTATTTATTTACACTATTTGCTGTAGAGTGGAACTTATTGTGATCTTAAGCTGTAGAAATATTTATTAACCCTTTTTTACGAAAATTTAAGATGAACAACTGATTAATTTTATTATTTGTTCATTTGAAAAATAGTTTTATCTTTCGTTTTTTATGATCCCCAGAATAATAAAGATTACCGCTATTGCAGTTGGTCTTATCTCCGTAGTAATTTCTATCATATACGGAAATGAGGATACGCGTTTTATAAAACCTTTTTTTCACATATTGCTTTTTAGTTTTTATTGGTTAACAACTAAAAAATTTAATCTTTTGTTGTTGCTTTTTTTGCTAAGTGCAATGGTGGCTGAGTTTTTTACAGCCATTAATTTTGAGGATAATTTTAGAGTGATTGTATCTTTATTTGCAGCTTTTTTCCTTTTAGGCTTTATTTTACAGTTTCCTGTTTTAAAACGAACAACGGTTAAAAAATTAGGAGGACAAGATGTGTTCTCAGCGCTGGCTGGTATTTTTGTGCTTTCATATATCATCATTACTGTTTTTACTGTATCAAACAACGAACTGGCCGACTTTACTTTTTTAAGCATAGGCACGCTTTGTTTTAGTGCGTTTATTGCGTCTTGTTTCTACATAGCGGGTTTTAATAAACATCCAAAAAAAATATATCTATTTATAACGGGAGTCTGCTATGTGTTAGTGACTAGTGGAGCGCTTCTTTACGAGCTTACGTTTAAATCTCCAGTACTTATAGGGATTATAAATCTAAGTGAAATAACAGCTCAATTCTCTTTTGTTTATTTTCTGATTTATAAAAATAAAATACTTACAAAAGGAGAATGGTTAATTTAGATTTTAAAAATAGTATTGTTGTATTAAAACAATCAAAACATTAAAAAATATTATTAATTAATTAGTATCGCTATCAAATATTCTGAAGTATTAAAATGGTTGTATGCTCAATTACCTATGTATCAGCGCGTGGGTAAAACAGCTTTTAAAAAAGATCTATCGAACACGTTAAAACTATCCGAGTATCTAAATAATCCCAATAAAAACTTTAAAAGCATACACGTAGCTGGTACCAATGGAAAAGGTTCAGTTAGCCATATGTTGGCTTCTGTATTGCAAGAGGCTGGATATAAAGTTGGATTGTACACCTCACCACATTTGAAAGATTTTAGGGAACGTATTAAGGTAAATGGGCAACTAATTTCTGAAGAAGAAGTCATTTCTTTTGTAACGAATAGCAAATCTTTTTTAGAAGAGAATAAATTGTCTTTTTTTGAAATGACAGTAGGCTTGGCGTTTTATTATTTCAGTAAACAAGAGGTAGATATTGCTGTAATTGAAGTTGGAATGGGCGGCAGATTAGATAGCACCAATATTATTACACCAAAAGTTTCAGTCATTACCAATATTGGTTTTGATCACACAGCTTTTTTAGGAAATACCTATGCTGAAATCGCATCAGAAAAAGCCGGAATTATAAAATCAAATATTCCGGTAGTGATTGGCGAAACCGTTTCTGAAACTAAAGAAGTATTTCAGAAAATAGCTTCAGAAAAAAATGCAAGAATTACGTTTGCCGAACTAGAAGAAGTTTCAGAATATAAAAGTGATTTAAAAGGAATCTATCAACAGAAAAATAAAAAGACGGCTGTTTGTGCATTAAAAGTCCTTCAAAAAAACGGTTGGCATGTTTCTGAAGAACACATCCGTAACGGACTCTTAAATACAGTTAAAAACACTGGCCTGCAAGGGCGTTATCAAACGCTACGAGAAAATCCAAAAGTTATTTGTGATACGGCTCATAACAAAGAAGGGTTGCAGTTGGTGTTGCAGCAAATTCAAGAAGAATCTTTTGAAGAATTACATTTAGTTTTAGGCGTTGTAAATGATAAAGATTTGCAAAGCATCTTGCCTTTGTTTCCAGAAAAAGCCACATATTACTTCTGTAAACCGGATGTTCCGAGGGGCCTGGAAGCTTCAGTTTTAGCAACTACAGCAAAAGAATTTGGATTGAAAGGAACAATATTCAATTCAGTAAACGAAGCGTATGCTTCAGCGTTAGAAAAGGCTTCAGAAAAAGATTTAATTTACATTGGCGGAAGCACCTTTACCGTAGCAGAAGTGGTCTAAAAAAGTGAGTTGTCATCTCGACGGTAGGAGAGATCACATTTATCAACTTTTTAACTTGGGTGTTGTTTTTAAAGAACCGAGACTTTTAGAAACAAGAAACAAGAAACAAGAAACAAGAAACAAGACGAAAAATCATTCTTTTGCTGCTATTGAAACAAGTATTTAGGAAGTTTTTTAAGTTGCATTCATTTCTGAAACTTGCTGTTTCAATTTGAAGTAGGATAAAACAATTTATTCCTTAGTTTTAAATTTGCTCTTTTTCTTCTTATCGGGATTGGTAAATAAGCGTTTAAAAAAACCATCGCGTTTGGTGGGCTCACAGTCTAGCATTTCAGCAACTGTAGCACTCGGACTTTTAAATCGCGCTTTGGTAATGGCGTTAAACGTCGTATCCTTGTTTATTTTCTGAATTAATTTTGCAGCTATCGGTAACGCAGCGTTTGCTCCTTGTCCTGTACGTGTGGTCTTAAAACCAATACGGTGATCGTCATTGCCCACCCACGTAACCGTTACCAGCTTCGGCATCACCGAAACAAACCAGGCATCTTTGTTAGATTGTGTAGTACCAGTTTTCCCGCCCATATCATTCCGTAATCCGTAGGTGTTTCGCATTCTAGTGGCTGTTCCATTATTTACAACCGATTGCAATAGCTCAACCATAACTTGTCGTGTGGTTTCGGAAAAAGCAGCTTGTAAGGTGTCTTTGTGTTTAAATTCTTCTAAAACTTCTCCTTTTTTATTTTCAACTTTCAATAAATAATAGGGTGAAATAGGTTTGCTGTCGTTCACATAGGCGGCATACGCTCCAGCCATCTCCGAAATAGAAAGTTCGGCTGTTCCTAACGCTAAAGAAGGCACTTTTGGCAAGGTAGAGGTAATACCTAATTTTTCAGCGAGTGCGATGGTGTTTCCAATGCCAGCTTCTTCCAATACTTTTACCGAGACGGTGTTGATCGATTTACTCAAGGCAGTTTTTAAACTATAATTAAGATATTCTTCATCCACGTCTCCCGAATTTGAAGGACTCCAACCTTCCATATTTTCATACTCCACCTCACGAGCAGAGAAATAATCACACGGCTTTACGCCCTGCTCCAAAGCAGTGGTGTAGACAATAGGTTTAAACGTTGAGCCAACCTGCCGTTTGCTTTTCCTGATATGATCGTACTTAAAATGTTCAAAATTAACACCGCCAATCCAAGATTTTACGGCTCCAGATTGTGGATCTATGGCAAGCATCCCAGCATTCAAAAATTTTAAATAATGTTGAACACTGTCAATGGTGCTCGCAGAAACTTCTTTTTTACCGTCAATATCGTACAGCCACATTTTCCTTTTTATTTTTAAGGAATCCATAATCGCTTCTTCTGAAAGATCTTTGGCTTTATATTTTTTATACGCTTGTGTTTTCTTTACTACCGAAGTAACCAAAGCTTCGTTTGTAAGCCAAGGCGCATTTTTACCATATTCCTTTTCATATGTTTTCTGAAGGGTGCCGATATGCTCGGCCATAGCTTCTTCGGCATATTGCTGAAGAGTTTTATCTAATGTGGTATAGATCCTCAGTCCGCTGGTATATAAATTATACGGTGTGTCTTTTGTTGCGTTTTCTTTACACCAAGCAAGCATCTTGTTGCGCAGTTCTTCTCTAAAATAAGGGGCAAGGCCACGCTGCTCGTCGTAATGTCCAAAATCTAGTTTTAAGGAGTCTTGGATGTCTTTTTTATATTCAGCATCGGTTAAAAACCCATATTTATGCATCTGGTGCAAAACGGTGTTTCTTCTTTGTATGTTCCGTTCTGGAAATCTGTTGGGATCGTAGGTATAGGTTGCTTTTAAAGTCCCGATCAATGTCGCAGCTTCCGTTGGGGTTAGTTCTGATGTTCTTTTATTAAAATATTTAAGAGAAGCACTTTCAATTCCGTAGGTATTTCCGCTAAACGGGACAGTGTTGAAATAGAGTTCGAGAATTTCTTTTTTACTATAGTTTTTTTCCAACCGCCGAGCGACGACCATTTCTTTTGTTTTTACAACGGGAAGCGTTAAAAGCCCGTAATCTTTTCTGCTGAATAAGTTTTTAGCGAGTTGTTGGGTAATGGTACTGCCGCCACCACTTGAGGCGTCTTGCATTAAAATAGTTTTAAAAAATACTCGGAATAGACTTTTAGTGTCAATTCCGTTATGATCATAAAACCGAACATCTTCCGTAGCAACCAATCCGTCGATAACATGTTGCGGGATTTCAGAATAGGGGATTGGTTGTCGGTTAGAGAGATAAAATTTACCAATAAGTTCGTTGTTTACATCATAAATTTCAGAAGCTTCATATTGTGAAAGTTCCTGTATTTCTTTCATATTAGGAATAGAGCCCCACACCCCAAGACGGACACTTATTATAAAAATACTAATGCCTCCAGCTATAAGTAAAGTCGCTTTAAGAACGAGGTTGCCTATTTTTTTTAAGGTCTGTTTTTTCATAGTCTTTTTATGCTGTAACGTGACAAATAAACGTAAACTTTATGGCTAGATTATGGGTTTAACGTAACTTTATAATCTTGGAAAACAGTTTGTGATAAAGTATATAAATTATATTTTCATTTTTTTTAAATTTTTGTTTGCGGGAATTAAAAAGTAGCTTATATTTGCAACCGCTAACAGCAAGGGCGATTAGCTCAGTTGGTTCAGAGCACCTCGTTTACACCGAGGGGGTCGGGGGTTCGAATCCCTCATCGCCCACCAGCAAAACCCGATGAAGTATTTCATCGGGTTTTTTATTTTCCAAAAGTTTTAAAATATTTAGATGTTAAAGAATGACATCTAATAATAGGTTGTTTATCTTCTGTCTCTTATACACATCTCCGAGCCCACGAGACCTCTCTACATCTCGT
>CAJXPE010000108.1 GCA_913057965.1 uncultured Marixanthomonas sp.
GATGTAGAGAGGTCTCGTGGGCTCGGAGATGTGTATAAGAGACAGATATCAAATAATATCATCCTAAAAGGGGCTAATTCGGTGTCACTTAGAAAGGATCTACAACTGACACCGAATGGATGTTAAATATTTGATATTCAGTTATTTAAAATGATGATGATTTAATAAATTTTTACTACATTGAAGTAAATTTTAAAATCATTCGGTGTCAGTTCAACTCTCAATATTATTTTATATCAAAAAAAGTAAGGCTAATCTTCAAGGATATAGCAATATTTATCTTCGTATAACCTTAGACGGTAAGCGAGCTGAATGCAGTATTAATCGAAAAGTGCATATTGATTTATGGAATACTAGATCACAGAAAGCATTAGGTAACTCGCCAGAGAATCAGGAAATAAATAGAGAAATTGACTTTATTAAAAATAAAATATACACCATAGAGCAAAAGCTTCAACGAGATGGAATAGCTTACTCCGCTACTCAACTTCGTGATGTTTATTTAGGTAAAGACAAGACAAAAAAGATGCTTTTAGAAATATTTCAAGAGCATAATGATGAAGTTGATAGTCTTATTGGCAAAGATTTCGCTGCCGGAACTGCTGAGCGCTATCGTACTTGTAAAAAACACGTAGCAGGCTTTATTAAGAAGAAATACAAGAAAAATGATATTTCTGTACAGGATGTAGACCATAAGTTCATAACAGGACTGGAATACTACCTTAAAACGACCCGAAAGTGTGCGCACAACTCAGCCATTAAGTATATCACAAACTTTAAAAAGATTATCCGTATTGCTCACGCAAATGATTGGATTGACAAAGACCCATTCTTACATTGGAAAGGAAAATTGAAAATCGTTGAGCGCGAGTTTCTGACTGAAGAAGAAATTCAAAAAATTATAGATCTTGAATTAAGAATGGAACGACTGCACCAAGTGCGTGATATTTTTATTTTTTGTTGTTTCACGGGTCTAGCCTATGCCGATGTGAAAAAACTGAATAGAGGCGATATCAGTGTGGGTGCAGACGGTGAAGAATGGGTTAAGACAAAACGCTCTAAAACAGATACCAGAAGTAACATCCCAATTTTACCCATTGCTAAAGTTATCATTGACAAATACAAAGATAACGAGCTGCTGAAAGAAAAAGATTTAGTGCTGCCTGTACTTAGCAATCAAAAAATGAATGCATATATCAAAGAGATTGCAACATTGGCGGGTATTACAAAAAACTTAACCTTTCATTTGGCCAGACACACCTTTGCGACAACGGTTACGCTTACAAATGGTGTGCCTATTGAATCCGTGAGCAAAATGCTTGGGCATACCAATTTGAAAACGACACAGCACTATGCGAAGATTTTGGATATGAAAGTAAGTAAAGATATGGCGATTTTGAAATCAAAGTTTATGTAATATTTTGGATTTACTTTATTTTTCTACATTAATAGAAAAAAATATATATTTACCCCTTTAAAATATAAGTTTTAGCCTAAAAAAAATCCCTAATACTCCAAATCATGAACCGGATTTTTTTTACAACAATTTTTTTATTTACAGTTTTTTTAACCTCTGCCCAAGTTGGCATTAACACAGTAACTCCTCAGGCTACATTGGATATCATGGGAGATCCAAGTGATGCATCAGAACTGGATGGTATACTACCACCCCGCCTAACGGGGAACGAATTAAATAGTAAAACCTATACAGCAGCCCAGATAGGTGCGATGGTATATATTACAGCTTCAAGAACTGATCCAGACGTTGGACAGACAGTTAGGGTAACTGATATAGGATATTATTTATACAATGGGATAGAATGGTTAAGAACTAAGACTGTAACTTCTGGAACAGTTTTAAATACAGTAATGGTGGAGCCAGATGAATTTGGTACTGGTGATATATTTGTAAATTCAACTACTTATCAAACTATTGCTACTACAACATATACTTTGTATCTACAAATTCTGATATTTTTCTGAAGCATGATTCACGGAAATACGTCCATTTTGGATCTGATCGATAATTGCTAGTTTTAAATCGAAACCTACTTTTTTGTAGGAAGTTTTTCGGCAGGGTTGTTTTTTGTCTTTCATAAGGCTTAGTACTAAAAGGTTCAATTTTTAGTCAACCTATTTCAGGAAAGTACATGTCCATACATTGCAACTAACACAGTGTTTACAGGAAGCAATTTTGCAGAGCTTTTTTCTAAACCATCAAAGGAGATATATTCATCTGAATCAACAAGTACACTGTTTCGTAGTTCGCCTGTTTTAAGCCAAGGGATATCTTTATTATTCCAAAAATCATCAACTCCTCGATTTGGTGTGCCTCCACTTTTCATTTCTATACAAAAATCCTTTACTAAACTTAATTTCCACCCTTCCGGAATCTCCTTATCCAACTCCTCATTAAAAACCATCGCTCCCCCAGAAGATTTATAGGGTTTTCCATCTTCATTCGGGAATTCAAAATCCACAAACCAATGCTTATACAAAGCCTGCGCGGTGGCTTCCAGCTTTTGGTTAAGCTGCTCATTAAGTTTTATACGGTTTTTAACCATATTGTATTCCGCAACGATTTCCCGCTGTTTTTCGATGGAAGGAACGGGGAGTTCTGTTTCGCAAAGTTCACTCCAATCAAATGTTTCCCGGGTACTTCCGTGGCTCATAAAACGGGCATACCGGTCAAATTCAGGTCTTCTAAACCACATCATCAAATATTCAGCATCGAGTTTTTGTTTATCAATAATTTTAAAAACTTTATAGCTCTGAGAGATAATCGCGCTATCATCATCTTCTAATAATGCTATTGAAATTTTCTCTCCATTTCTCGAGGTTACTGGGCCATAAGCAAATTGACTTTTTCTAACCACTTTATATTTGGACATATCAGTTCCCACCGTATTCGCGATGGATGGTATTAAAATCTTTTGAATAGATACCCCTAATAAAAGGTCAACAGCTAAATCTTTATTTCGAACATTGACTTCTTCAATAAACTGTCCTAACTTCTTATAGTTTGATTGCATAACCCAGCTCTTTAAAAACATCCAACAAATCACTTTTCGATTCTTCTTCCTGTTGCAGCAAATCGGTCAGTTCGCTTTGCAAACTTGCCATTTTGGTATCAAAGTCGATATTTTCATCCCGGTTTACAAACTCAATATACTTGCTGGGCACTAGAGAGAAATCTTTCTTTTCAATCTCCGTTTTGGTTGCGCTGTAGCAATATTCTGGAATATCTTTATAAGCAGTTTGTTCCTGTTGCCAATCGTGATAGGTTTTGGCGATATCTTGAATATGTTTTGGGCTAAACTGGATAAATTTTTTCTCAAAAGGTTCCCCTATTTGGCGTAAGTCCATAAACAAAACCTCTTTCTTACGATCACGATAGTGGCGTTCTTCATCCCCAATGGAGCGTGTATGTGCGGTTTTGTTTTTATTAAGTATCCAAACGGTTACGCTTATGTCAGTAGTATAAAACATATTTCTGGGTAAAATTACTATGGCTTCCACCAAGTTATTTTCCACCAACTTTCTCCTAATTTTATATTCATCGCCACCACCAGAAAGTGCACCATTGGCCAAAATAAAACCGGCAACGCCCTCATCAGATAGTTTAGAGACCATATTCAAAATCCAAGCATAATTGGCATTGCTCTTAGGTGGCACTTCATAACCCCGCCAGCGTGGATCATCAATTAATTCATTTTTTGCACGCCATCCTTTTTGGTTAAATGGTGGATTGGCCATTACAAAATCAGCTTTCAAGTCTTTATGTTGGTCGTTGCTAAAGGTATCGGCAGCCTTTTCACCAAGATTTGCAGATATCCCACGAATGGCGAGGTTCATTTTTGCCAGTTTATAGGTGGTGTTGGTGTATTCCTGCCCATAGATAGAAATTTCCTGCTTACTACCGTGGTGATTTTCAATAAACTTAATAGACTGCACAAACATTCCCCCCGAACCACAAGCGGGATCATAAATAATCCCCTTATATGGTTCGATCATTTCGGCAATAAGATTTACAATACTTTTTGGCGTATAAAATTCTCCTTTTCCCTTTCCTTCTGCTAAAGCGAATTTGGATAAAAAGTATTCATAAACCCGTCCTACAATATCCTGTGATTTATCTTTTTGTGTATCAATCTTATTAATAGTATCTAAAAGCGAAGACAGTTTACTTTTGTCCAGGCCTAGACGCGAAAAATAATTATCGGGCAAAGCTCCTTTTAACGAAGGATTCTTCTTTTCAATCTGGTTAAGGGCCGTATCAATTTTTAGAGCGATATCGTCCTGCTTGCCATTTTTAATAATGTAGCTCCACCGGGAAGTTTCTGAGAGAAAAAAGACGTTCTTCATATTGTAGAAGTCTTTCATTTCAAGGTATTTCTCTTTTCCTTCGGCAATGAGCTCCTTTCGTCTTTCCTCAAATTTATCACTTGCGAACTTTAAAAAGATAAGCCCTAATACTACGTGTTTATATTCTGAAGGTTCGATGGAGCCACGTAATTTATTCGCCGCGTCCCAAAGACTTTCCTCAATTGATTTTTCTTTCTTGATTTTCTTTTTTGCCATTTACTATTTTAAGTCTTTATTTTCTAACAAGAGTTCTTTTGCTTCGACCCCGAGTATTTTAGCGATTCGGTATAAATCTTCCACACTGGGTTGTCGCCGGTTTTGTGCATAGGAATTTACCATATTATAGCTTTTTCCTAATTTTTCGGCCAACCATTTTTGATTGTGCCCTTTTTCTTGCAAAACGGCTTTAATCCGGTTCATATATTCAGGGGAGTTTGAATCCTCTAAATTATAAAATTTTCTTAAATATCTCATTAAATGAGTATGTAATTTTCGATGGAGTTTATCCGATTATACATTTAATATTATGGTAAAAGATCTTTTTACTTAGATACTGGCATCTTTCCAAAAAGCACGGAAAGACATTTTGATATCCAAATGATATTGATCACCTCTTGGGATTGACTCACCGTAGTATTTATTGAGGCTTAAAAATTAAGAATTTATACAACGTGTAATAAGCCATCCGCTACAGTCTATACAAAACCCATTGGATTCACTATATTTGGAAAAAGATAAACAAGCAATAGCTTTATAGATTTTTGTTGCCAAAAACAAGGACCAAACCAGAATAATATGAACGAAATAACAACAATAGTAGTCATAGGTATCTACACTTTTATTTATGTCCTTGTATTAGTTCTTCAACGAAATCAAATTCAAAAACAATCTCAAATTATTTCCTCAATGGAATCATTTATTAAGATTTTTGACGTTGATCAAGTTCGAAAATTTGTGGATATGAAACACGAAACAACAATGTTGACTGTAGATAAAGCCATAATCGAAAAAGGGAAAGAATTTACCGAAAAAACTATCCGACCATCAGTTATGGAAGAAATCGAAAAAGTCAAAGTAGATATGTCTGACCGATTCGATGAATTTGCTAATTCGGCAATTGACATGATAATGATGTTACCTAAAGAAATGCAAACAGAATATATTGAAACAGCCTTTCCGCTGAACAAACAAATATTGTTTGACATTATGAAAGAAATAAATAACCCCAAACCAAGACCAGAAACTGAGTCAGGGCCAGATTTGAATAAAAAAGAAACAGAGTAAGATACTTGTGGCAATATCAATTATAAATAACTGCTAGCCTTTTACTGCTTGAAACACATATTTAAGAAGGCTAATTAGAATATAAAACCAAAACTAAATGTCTGAAAACGTTATTACTGCAATTATTGCTGGCTTGGTTTCAATTGTTATATCTGGAATAGCAGGAATCTATACTATTTTTAAAAATAAAAGAAGATTCGAAGACTTAAAAAAGGAGTTAATTACAAGATCGGATACGGAAAACTTTATAACCGCAAAAATCAAATATCTTGATAATTACCGTGAATTTAAAGCAATATTTGTTGAAAGCTTGAAAAGAAATCCTGAGAACAGGACTGAGACACTTCAGTCATTAATAAATTTCTATGCTGAAAAAGCCAAAGACTATTATGTACGGAATAGATCATTTCTAAAATCTAAAGAATTGGAAAATCTATTAGACAAAATAAATGCATCGATTGATTCCAAAACTTTGAACAATAAAGATAATCAAGAGGAAAGAAGAGACTTTGGCGAGAACTTATTGAGCTTTATTAAGAAATTAAATGAGCAAAGTTTAAAGTAAAAATAAGCACTGTCTTTTAAATAAAATATATTCTATGTTCAACACATAAATGCAACTCAAATTAAATCATTGGGGGCTATCCCCGAATGATTAGCCAAGTGCTAAATTTGATTTGTGAAGAAAATAGTATAATATTCGGTTTTGTTTTACTCTGAAAAGTTAACGTCTTTTGTAATTTTTCATAATCAAATCTTTATAAGAAACTGTTTTAGGGCAATCAACATTAAAATGAACACTTCTACAAGACAAATTAAAAACACTAAAAAATTTGAAAAAGAACTCAAATTAATTGAAGAATTCAACACATTAGACAATCATGAAATTAATTTAGTTGGACACGAAGAAGTAGAAACTAGAATATCCAAAAGAGAAAAAAGGATTAACCTTGAGATAAAAGCAAGGATAGCTGACGATACTGAAACTGAGAATTTCGTATTTATTTTAGGTAAAAATAGTTACGAAACCAAAAAGCTTGGTAACAATTCTTCCCATTCCGAAATAAAAGTTAATAAATCTGCTAACTTCTCTACAACTTTAGAAATAAATAGTTTTTATTCTCTAGATTTCAATCAAAATGGAATTTTTAAAGCACTTTATCCCATTAACATAAAAGAAATAAAAACTTTTCATACTGAATTTGAAACCATTACGCACCAAAGAAACGGAACTGAATATTTTTATGATTGTATCCGAATAAATATTAACGGCACACCTTATGATCTTACACAGCTAAAATATAATAAAAGTGGGTTTTATATTATTGAATGTCTAGCAGAACAAACTTTCGAAGAATTTACAGAAGCTACTTTTTCTATTAGACAAGCTGTCGGCTTTATAAACAGATTAATGGTTGGTGATGAAGAATATATATTTGACAATTTAGGCAAACTATATTACTCAAACTACATAAGACCTACAATCAAAGGAATGTATAGCCCAATTACTACAAATCCATATTCTTACCCAGATATTGAAAAGGAAATCGCCGATAAATTCTATGGAAAATTAACAAGAATCACATTAAAGAGTTTGTCTAATCTTGCAAATAAAATTCATTCAGACCCCGAATTTTCAACAGCAATTTTAGTAATTCTGGAAGCAACTTCAATTCGTTCTTTATTGCTTATCCCTAGTTCGTTTGCAGTTATAATTGAATTACTTTCAAAGAATATAAATAAAGAAGAAATCACATCTGAAATCCCCATTGAAGATAAAAAATTGAAAAAGAAAGTAATTGAAGAATTTCACGAAGTAATAGATAAAAATAGTCATACCTTAAATGAGAAATCAATTTTAAAGCTAAAAAGACGATTAAACGAAATAAATAAACCAGTACACAAACAGCGTTTAACAAATAACGAAAAGCTGACAAGGCCTTTTGAACAGCTTGGTCTAAAGCTAAGCCTTCAGGATATTACAATCATAGAACACAGAAATGAACTATTACACGGAAATATATTATTGAAGAAGGATGACGACCAAAATGATGATGATATTAATCGTTATATGGGTTATGTCTCTGCCAAATTATTCACACTTATAAGTAAGTTAATTTTAAAAAGCATTGGATATAATGGATATGTCTATAACCAAGCAAAATATTTAGAAAAGCAGATGAAAATTGAAACAAATGAACAATACTTCGAAAGAATCTAAAATGAGAAAAAAAAATAGCTAGTAATTGCTAAACCGAAAAGGGACTATCTCATAATTTTTGAAGTCTATCTAAAAATAGATCTCGCCTCCTCATAAATCCGTTCAAAATTAGCCTCTAAATCAGCATTAGAAAATTCTTTAGCCTCTTTTGGGAACTCCCTTTGAATCTTCTTTAGTTTAAACTGTACCTTTTTATCCCTCCCATCTGCATAGGTTATAAACTCGCCTTGCTTTAATCTAAAAAATACATCTGCTCTGATTTTCGGGATCTCCTTCTCCCCTGTTGTAATACGGGTATCAAAATCAAGATTATGGCCACGACTCACACTTTTAGTTGGGTCCTTAACAATCTCAAAAAAGCGTTCGTAATATTTTGCAGTGTCCGGGTCATTTACTTTTCCAAAAAACTGATAAGAAAGGTTGCTCAAAATTGCCTTACTTGCTTTATCTCCATACATCATATCGTTCTGAATCTTGTCTTGCATTACATATATGGTGGCGATATCGTAACTACGCAAGGTTGCTGGGATACGATGCATATTTAATAACCGTAAAGTCGGTGCTTCTTCCATTAATAAGAAAGAAGGTTTGGAGTTCCGCACGCTCATTTGCTTTGTGATGGTGTGAATAATCGTTGCGATGACTGGCGAATACGAAGTTTCAAATTTTGGATTGTTAACAATCGAAATCACACAAGGATTTTCTTGACTATTTATATTGAGTGGTACTTCGTCTGCGGACAATGTCATAAAGATCCGTTGGGTGCTAATTCGCTTAAGGGCATTGGCCAAGGTGCTTTTTACTCCAGCGGTCTGTCTTTCGGAATCCTTTCCGCTAATAAAAGCATCTGCCATTGCTCGTGATGTGGTATTTGTTTCCAGAAATGCCACTAGACTCTTTGTGTCTAGAAATTGATATACTGCTATTAAGTGAGGCAAACTACAGTATTGAGGGTAAGAAGTTTTTAATTTCCAAATCAATCCGCCAATCAGACCTTCCGCAGCATCGTTAAAGAATTTTGTAGTTCCGGTTGTTCCGCTTTCTCTTTGCTCTAAAAGGTTTTCGATCAACACCCTTGAAACTTCGTTTACGCTTTCCTCGTTCTCTAAATACCGTGGCGCGATAGGATTTACCCTATGGATAATTTTATCAAAGGAAATGACCTTAAATGGGATATCGCAATCCCTAAAAAGTGGATACGCCATTTCGGTAAGTTCAAAATCTTTGTAGTCGTGAATAACTCCGCAAAAGCCTTCTTTTTCAAAATGCTTCAGAAATCCAAAGACAACACTTTCAGTCTTACCACTTCCCGCAGAACCGATTATGGATGCGCCACGTTTGATATTATCTAATTTGAAATTTCCTTTGGTGGTCGCAAAGTTAACTTGGTATTTGCTATCGCCATTTTGTGCGTTTTCCGTTTTATGCAGAAAAACATACAGTCCTGTATTAATTAATAGTAGCGGACAAACCAAATAGAGCAAAATAGGCACCAACTCATTGCCTTCGTAAAGATAGAATACGATGATTGATAGCAGTATGATATTCAGAACAAATGCATATCCGCTAACTCGAAATAGCGCATAGAAAACGGTACTGGCCAAACCAATAATTGAAAGTATCGTTATA
>CAJXPE010000109.1 GCA_913057965.1 uncultured Marixanthomonas sp.
TGTGTATAAGAGACAGCTTAAAACGGAAAAACCAGTAAATACTGAAACCATGTTTGGGGTGGCTTCTAATACCAAAGCATTTACATCGGCAGCTTTGGCGCAATTGATTGACCAAGGAAAACTGGAATGGGATACGAAGGTGACCGATATTATTCCAGAGTTTAAATTGTACAATCCATATGTAACCAGTGAGTTTACCGTACGCGATTTGCTGACACACCGCAGTGGTTTGGGACTTGGCGCTGGAGATTTGATGATTTTTCCTGCGAACAATACAACTACAAAATCTGAAATGATCCACAACCTACGATATTTAAAGCCAGTTTCTTCTTTTCGATCAAAATTTGATTACGATAACCTGTTGTATATTGTAGCAGGCGAGGTGATTGCTCGCGTTTCAAAACAACCATACGATGCTTATATACAGGAACATTTCTTCAATCCTTTGGATATGAATCGTACTACGCTTGATGGAGATAAAATTTTAAATGACAACAACCGTATTGATGGGCACGCTCCTGTAAACGATAAATTAGAAATTACGGGGGCTACCTTTACAAAAATTTCTGACCCAGCGGGGGGAATGTATGCTTCTATTGACGATATGGCCAAGTGGGTGCAAGTGCGGTTGGACCATGGAAAATATGGTCCTAAAAAACAAGACAGCTTATTCAGTGAACAAGCCCATCGCGAAATGTGGACGCCACAAACGATACTACGTACCGGAAAAGGGGCATACAACATCCATTTTTATGCCTATGGTTTGGGGTGGTTTTTAAAAGACGTAAACGGTTATTTTCAAGCGAGTCATACAGGTGGGTTGTTAGGTATTGTAAGCCAAGTAACCTTGATCCCTGAATTGGATTTGGGAATCATCGTGCTGACCAATCAACAATCGGGCGCGGCCTTTACTGCTATAACCAATTCCATTAAAGATGGATATTTTGGGATTACCGATCAAAACCGTGTGAAACAATACAACGATTCTCGACTTAAGCGTGAAAAACATGCTGATAGCATTACTGCTTCCGTAGAAAAAAATATCACTGCCTCGCTCAAAAATAAAGCTTCAAAACCAAATCCAGAAAATTATGTAGGCACCTATACTGACCCTTGGTTTGGAAAGGTGACGGTGAGTGCTAAAAAGGATGGTCTTTATTTTACTTCTGAAAAATCTAAAGATCTTACCGGAATCATGCAGTTTTATAAAGGAACTACCTATGTGGTACGTTGGGATGATGCTTCATTAAAAGCTGATGCTTTTGTCATCTTTTCATTAGATACCGAAGGTCGTGCCAAAGGCTTTACGATGAAACCTATTTCACCATTAACTGATTTTAGTTATGACTTTCAGGATTTGAAGTTTGATAGAGTGAACTTAAAGTAACATCGGTACGCGATATTAGTTACATCACCTTTTTGAACCTTTATTAACATTGCCTGTTAAAGGGTATTAAAGTTTTAGAAAAAAGCAAAAAACGGAACTAACTTTAAAAAGAAAAATCACTTAAAATATAGTTATGGGAAAAGATAAAAAAACACCGATGTTGGATAAGGACAAGAAAAATGAACAAGATATAGAAAATCAAGATTATTCTGGTGAACCCAACAGTAAACCAGAAAAACCTGAAAAACCAACTAAGGAAAACCCTAAAAAAGTCCCTGAATCTAACGATCCTGCTGGCTATAGTGATGATAGTAATACAAAAGAAACACCTTCAGGGCAAAGAGAAGAGAAAAAGAAATAACCTTGTACTCAATTTTTTTAGGAACTTTTGAGGTGTACGAGATTCAGTTTTATATAATAACAAGTTAACGTTTCTGGTGTCTTTAAACTACATAAGTATTTAACAGATAAATGTCTACTTAAAAAAATATTATAGTTTATTCAATTTTATAAAACCAATTCAGAAAAAATAACTTAAATAACAATACTTAACTTTTTTGCTAAGTGGAAGGATCAGTTAATGTGTCGTGTACTTTATCAAAAATATCAGGGTGATCGGCCAGTACAATTAAATTATCTTGAGCTTCAATTTTAGTTGCGCCATTGGGAGTTATATAACTGCCGTTTCGATTAATCATTGCTATAATCGCATTTTTTGGAAACCCTAATTCAACTATTTTTTTATCAACTGCATAACAGTTGGGGGTTATTGTAAATTCTTTCATTTCAGCTTTCGGATTTTCAGACAGTAGCAAATCGGTAGCCGATAATTTTTTGGCGGTTTCGGGCAAGCCCACATTCAGCCATTTTGCAACTATAGAAAGAGTAGTACCTTGAATTAATACCGAAGTAACTGAAATGAAGAATACAATATTAAAAATCATATTGGCTTTTTCAATCCCCGCCAAAAGCGGATAGGTGGCAAATACAATAGGAACACCACCTCGCAAACCTACCCACGAAATGTAAAACCGCCTACGTAACTTCATTTTGAAAAATATCAAGCTTAGAAAAACACCTACTGGGCGTGCTACGATAATTAAGAATAAAGAAATAAGCAGGCCGACTCCCATAATTGGAATTACCTGTTTTGGAAAAACCAATAAACCTAAGGTGAGAAATAAAACAATTTGCATTAACCAAGCCAACCCATCGTACATTTTTAAAATGGTTTTCTTGTGTATTATATCTTGATTTCCCAAATACACGGCACAAATATAAATAGCCAAAAAACCGTTACCACCTACAAAGTCTGTAGCTGAAAACGTGATAAACATAAGAGCAATTACCAATACTGGATAGAGGCCTTCAAAATCTAGTTTAATTTTATTGATGATAACCTTGCTAATTTTTCCAAATACAAAACCGCCGATACCCCCTAAAACCATTTGCAGTAAAAACATAGGGATAATAGATAGAATGCTTTGATCTTGGTTGACTACCAAGGTTAAAAACGCAATGGTTAATACATACGCCATGGGGTCGTTACTACCGCTTTCTAACTCTAGGGTAGGACGTAAGTTGGTTTTTAACGCCAGACTTTTAGATCGTAAAATAGAGAAAACTGCTGCCGCATCGGTGGAGGATACTATGGAGCCTAATAGCATACTTTCATAAATGGTAAAATCGGTTATTAACCATACAAAGGTTCCCAATGAAAGTGCTGTAAGCAAAACGCCAAGGGTAGATAAGGCGATCCCTTCCCGTAAAATGGGTTTTACCGCTTTCCAGTTGGTGTCTAACCCACCCGAAAATAAGATAAAGTTAAGGGAGACAATACCTATAAACTGCGCTATTTGTGGGTCGTCAAAACGAATACCACCAATGCCTTCTGAGCCCGCTATAATACCAATTGCCAAGAAAAGCAATAGTGTAGGTACCCCAAACTTATAGGATGTCTTACCGACAATAATGCTGATAAATAGCAATAAAGAACCTACTAATACAATGTTTTCAATGGTTAAGTTCATGGGAGCTAGTAGCTAAACTTTTATTGATAGGGGATGGCTGTTGTGTATAAAGACAGTTTTTCTTTTTTTAGAAACCATTTTCTATCCATTATCGAGTATGGGTTAAAACTTTTCGCAAATATATTGTTTCTAAATAGAAAGAAGGATATGATAATCAGGTTGTTTTACAGATATTGAGGGAAGTGAGGAATTAGAAATAGAAGTGTAAAATGGGTTTTTTGTCAAATGATTATAAAATGGTTTTTTATAATGAAGATTAGTGGGGCTTTTATTTTTACAGTAACAAAACTATTTTTTAATATTAAGAGAGAATACATTTCAGTAGGATTAATAAGAGTGCTTTCTTACGGAGTGTTGAATTGAAAAAATAAGAGTTTTAATTTCCTATCCCTTTCCTTTGACCTGCTCAGAAAACTTATCATGCGGTCGATCTCTTTTATTAAATCGAATCTCTACTTGTTGCTTACCCCATTGGCGGGCTGCATCTTCGTCTAACCCCATATAGATGTCGATTTTTTTGTTCCAACGTTTGTTCATTTTGTCTTTTACAATGTAGGTACCGGGAAGCCCATAAATCTCGATTTCCTCGTTGTGGTCCAACCCCATTTTGATTAAGTCACGTGATACCGCAATGGCACGTTCGCCAGGTTCTAAAATGTCACCCCAAGCAGCTAGGCCAATATTACCTTTTTTGGTTTGGTGCTCCATTGAGTTATAAGCCGTTGCGGTTACGGTCATGGTAGTCATTTTTTTCTTTTGTTTTTTTGTTTCGGCACAACCGAGCAGCAATATGGTTGTAGAAAGGATAAATAATGGGATGAGGTACTTTTGTTTTTTGAGTTTCATACTATATATAATATACAAAAAACGAACGTAAGTAGCTGAAAACAAAATGCTAAAGTTGTGTTTAAGTTTCCTTTCGCAATACCTCTAAAGGGGAACTGCGCAATACAGTTTGAATGTTACTTAAACCAATCGCGACCACGAGTAGGGTAATTCCCGGTAAAAATACCACAAATGGTATTAAGGATGGGACAAAGGGCTCGTTGAATACAAAGAGCGCCAAACACAAGCTACTCAATAAAGCCAATACAATTCCAACCAAACTGCCTAGCAGGCCTAAAAAGACATACTCCAATGCTGAGATAGTTAAAATTTGTTTGTTTTTGGCACCCAGAGTACGGAGTAACACACTTTCTTTAATTCGTTGGTATTTGCTTGTCCTGACGGAGCCAATGAGAACAATGATTCCCGTAAGAATACTAAAAAAAGCCATAAAATTGATGACCCAAGACACCTGCTCTAAAATATCTTCTACCAAAGTATATACCTGCCGTAGATCGATAATAGTTACATTCGGAAACTTTGCGACCAAATCCCGTTGCAAAGCTGCGGAACCTTGCTCGTCTTTCACTTGGGTTGTAAATACATGAAATTGGGGTGCCTCTTCTAGCACGCCCTTTGGGAACACTACGGAAAAGTTAAGCTGCATTTGTGCCCAATCTACTTGGCGGATGCTACCCACAACGGTTTCCATAAGCACACCTTGCACATTGAAAACAACAGGGTCACCAACCCTTAGTTTAGCATCTTCAGCAAGATTATCTGAAATTGAAATAAACACAGGATCACCTTCTTTTTTTTGAGGCGTCCACGTGCCTTCCAACAATGATTCAGAGGGAGTAAGAGCATTGCGATACGTGGTTCTAAATTCATGATTTAAAATCCAACCGCGCACGTTTCGTGTGCTGTCTTGACGTATTTCATTAACCGATTTCCCATTGATGCTGTGCATACGCATCGTAACCAAAGGAATGCTGTTGATTACTGGCAATCCCTTATTGACAATACTTTCGGCTACTGAATCGCGCTGTTCCGGTTGAATATCCAAAATGATGATATTGGCACTTTCAGCGGTCTGTTCAATTTCTGTTTTTGCTAACAGAATATCTTTGGTAAAATATAGCGTGCTAATTAAAAAGGTTCCCAACCCTATGGCAACGACCAATACAACGGTTTGATTGTTAGGTCTAAATAGATTAAGCAGGCTTTGGCGTGCTGTAAAGCTCCAACGCTTCGGAAAAAAACGTTTTACCATTTTTATAAAAAACAAAGCGACCCCTGCTAATACCGCAAAGGTAATAACGGTTCCGCCTACAAATACTAAGGCAAATAGGGCATCTTTAATAAGCCAAAAGGAGAATAAAAATAGGAATATTAAAATGGCTCCAAATACCAAATAGCGTATTTTTCGAGGCTCTTGAGACGAATTTTCATCGACACGTAATACATCTAAAGGTGAAACAAACCAGGTTCTCAATAAAGGTAGCAGCGCAAATAAAACAGACATACATAATCCAAGCAATACGCCAATAACAATGGGTTGCGCCGTAATGGTGATAGTAAGAGTGAAAGGCAAAAATTCTTTTAGCAGATATGGAAATAACTCTTGAACAGCAACGCCTATAAGCGATCCGATGAGACCTCCAATTACGCCAATTCCAGCTATTTGAATCAGGAAAATTAGAAAACTTTGAAGTCTAGATGCCCCCATACATTTTAATATGGCAATGGCTTTTACTTTTTCTTTTATGTAAATGTGTACCGAACTAGCAATACCGATACATCCTAATAACAAAGCAATAAAGGCTGCTAAACTTAAAAATTTCCCCACATTGTCGTATCGCCTGCCCAACCGTTCGGTTGTACTGGTATGCGTATCTAAATCGGCATTTTCTAGATCTAGTTTGGGTTCGAGTTTGTCCTGAAGTTGCTGTAAGTTTATGGTGTCTGCTACTTTGTAGAAGTATTGGTATTCCTTTCGGCTTCCAAACTGCAACAAATTTGTAGCTTCAATAAATCTATTGGGAATAATGACAGGCGGCGCTACCGAACTTGAAATGGCAGAGCTTCCTGGAATCGATAGTAACGCACCCGCAATAGGAAGGGTTAGTTCACCTATTTTTATTGAATCGCCTGGCTTGACATCAAACTGAAGCATAAGCGTGGCATCTACCAACGCACCACCCGAATCTTGGTAAGTGGTTGCAGCAGCAGCCGGTTGGGTTTCCATAGTTCCATAAAAAGGAAAATCACCTTCCAAACCGCGAACCTGAACCAATTTGGTGCCACCCTTTTCGGGAAAAGCCACCATAGATACAAAATTGACTTCGTGTGCATCAGGCTGTAACGAATCAATGATAGCTTGTGCACGGTCTGTTGGTAGTTGCTTGGCATCGATAATGAAATCGGCGCCCATTAAGGTTTTAGATTGCCGCTGAATGTTGTCTTTTAAATTCGTGCTGAATAATTGAATGGAAACCACCGCCGCGATGCCCAAAATAATCGATGCCATAAATAGCAGCAAGCGTACTTTGCTGGCTTTGGCATCGCGCCAAGCCATTTTAAATAGCCAAGGTGTATGTAGGTTTTTGTTAGATTTCAAGTTGTTCAAAATACAGTAGTAGGTTGGTTGGTAACTATTTTTCCGCCTTTAAGCGTCAATATTTGTTGCGTGCGGTTGGCTAATTCTAAATCGTGAGTAATGATTACCAGTGTAGTTCCGCTTTCTTTGTTCAGATCTAATAATAGCTGAATTACCTTTTCACCCGTTTCGGAATCTAAATTTCCTGTGGGCTCATCAGCAAATAAAATAGAAGGTGTGTTTGAAAATGCTCGTGCCAAGGCTACACGCTGTTGTTCGCCACCCGATAACTGTGATGGATAGTGGTGAATACGGTCTGCCAATCCTACTTTTTCTAATAATTCCTTACTTTTTTGAATGGCGTCAATTGCACCTTGCAGTTCTAAAGGCACACTCACATTTTCAAGTGCTGTTAAGGTTGGTAACAGTTGAAAATTCTGAAAAATAAATCCGACTTCTTTATTTCGTAATTCTGCGCGTTGGTCTTCATCCAGGTTTTTCAAATTCTGTCCACAGAGTTCTACGGAACCCGCATTGGGTGCGTCTAAACCTGCACATAACCCTAATAAGGTAGTCTTGCCACTCCCTGACGGCCCTACAATTGAAAAAGTTTGCCCTTTTTCAACATCGAATGTGATGTCTTGCAAAACTGTTAATTGCTTGTCACCACTAATATATGTCTTTTTCAAACCGGTAATGTTTAATATCTTTGGCATGATCTTAATTTAAATATCAACGAATGTTCAGCACACATAATAATCATTTTCACTTTAATGTACCACCTTCATTTAGGCTGAAACTCATAAAGTTTAGTTATTTTTTTATAGCATTAGTGCTTTTGTCTTGTGGCGATGCAAAAACGGAAAAAGCAACGGAAGGGCAAAAAACCGGGGAACAAACGGAAGATACTTCTGCAACCGAAACGGCAACAAAGAATATTTTATTTTTTGGTGATAGTATTACCGCTGGCTATGGGCTAGACGATACCGATGATGCCTATCCAGCTGTGGTGCAAGAAAAAATTGATTCGTTAGACTTAAATTATACGGTGATTAATTCGGGTGTAAGTGGTGAAACTACTGCTGGAGGTAGTAGCCGAATTGATTGGGTAATAAAACAAGACGTTACCATTTTTGTATTGGAATTAGGTGCAAACGATGGCTTGCGAGGTGTGCCTTTATCAGAAACACGCTCTAATCTACAGAATATAATAGACACGGTTAGAGAACAACGTCCAGAAACTACAATCATTCTTGCGGGCATGCAATTACCCCCAAATATGGGTCAGGAGTATACACAAGGATTTAAACAACTGTACGTAGACTTGGCCGAAAAAAATGATATCGCATTTATACCTTTTATTCTGAAAGATGTGGGTGGGGTTTCAGCATTAAACCAAGCCGATGGTATCCACCCAACAGTAGAAGGACATAAAATAGTAGCAAATACAGTATGGGAAACTTTAGAGCCTTTACTTAAAAGTTAAGGTGATCTATTAAATTTTGCTAAATCCTCTGCGATTGAAACGAAATCTCCTTTTTATTTTCTTGAAATTAAATAGGCCAATAAACTGTTTCAGATGAAAAAAACGCATAAAATAAGAAGCATAAAGAAGCCTTGGCCAACCAAGAAGGCTATGGAACAAGTGTATAAAATGAAACTTTGGGGTGATAATCAATCAGATTTTTATTCAGGATCAGGATCCCACAGCCCGGAGCTAGTACTTCCTTATATAGAAGTTTTGACAGCCTTTTTAACCTCTTTCGAAAATCCGCTCACAGTATGCGATCTAGGCTGTGGTGATTTTAATATTGGAAAACAGTTGGTGCAGCATTCTAAAAAGTATGTTGCGGTCGATATAGTCCCTGATCTTATAACACATAATAAAGAAAAATTTAAAGCTTCTACTTTAGAATTTCATTGTTTGGACATTGCAAAAGATAATTTACCATCCGGAGATTGTGCTATAATAAGACAAGTATTACAACATCTGTCTAATGCTGAAGTACAAAGTATATTGAGAAGGTTAATCGATTATAAATATGTTATCATAACAGAACATCTACCCGAAGGAGATTTTGTGCCCAATAAAGATATTATTTCAGGACAGGGTATTCGATTAAAGCAACAAAGTGGTTTAAACGTTTTAAAAGAACCATTTAATTTTAAGGTAAAAGAAGAAAAACGATTGTTGTCTATTAATTTGGAAAAAAGTAAAGGGGTTATAGTAACAACGCTTTATAAAATTTTTTAAGAGAGATCATCTTTTATAATCTTTCCAGCAAATTCCAATGCATTGCATTTCTGGAAAATCGCTTCATCATATTTTTTGAATTTCATCCTAAAATTTTGACCAATTCAACTTCTTATAAAACAAAAACCACGCCCAAAAATGGGCGTGGTTTTTTAAATATTGTGGAGCCTTTACATAACTGACCAATAATTCTGATGGAAATGGAAATTGATATGCTAAAAAGGGAAACGATTATCGTTTCCCTTTTTAAGTTTAATTTTTCTAAATACGGGAAACCGTAAAAATGCTTTATTCAAATCGATTAAGTTTGAAAATGACTTTATAAGCTGTCTCTTATACACATCTGACGCTGCCGACGACTCCTTACGTGT
>CAJXPE010000110.1 GCA_913057965.1 uncultured Marixanthomonas sp.
GAGATGTAGAGAGGTCTCGTGGGCTCGGAGATGTGTATAAGAGACAGGTACATGAAACGTAGAAAATCTGGGGAGCGTGACCTGTACTTAAAAGAAACCGCTACCCAAAAAGAAACCCTTTTGAAAAAACAAGAGGAAGATTTAATTCGTGGCTTTTCGTGGGCAAACAACGACCGTATTTTATACCTTCAAGATAAGGGCGGTGATGAAAACTACCATGTGTATGGAGTAGACGTTACAGGTGAAAACAGTAAAGAACTGACTCCTTTTGATGGTGTACGAGTCAATATCATCGAAAGCTTAAAAGAAGATGAAGACCACGTAATTGTACAGATGAATAAGGACAATCTGCAACAGGAAGAGCCGTATCGTCTTAATATAAACACAGGAAAAGTAACCAAGTTATACACTGTGCAAGCAGGCGACCCATCAGTTGCTGGTTATAATTTTGATCGTAAGGGTAACTTACGAGCCATAAACCGCATTGTAGACGGTGTTAAAACGGAACTATTGTACAAGATTGACGGCGAATTTAAGCAGGTAAAACTTACTGATTTTGGCGATACGTTTGGCATTTCTTCTTTTAACCCAAATACTGAAAATCCGGATGATGCTTATGTAATCTCCAACCTTGATGGTGATAAAATTGAGATTCAACTGTACGATTTAAAGAAAGACAAAAAAATAAAAACGGTTTTTAGTAATGATACGTTTGATGTTTCAGGTATGTCGCTGTCCAGAAAACGAAATTACGAAATAGATTATTTTAGTTATACTGGTGAAAAGGCTGTCATTACTCCAGTAAGTAATACGTATAAAAAAATATACAAGCGATTACAAAAGGAGTTTGGTGAAAAGCAATTTTTCACAGTTGGAAGAACCGATGATGAGTCGAAGTATATGGTAGCTGTTACTAGTGATAAAATAGTTGGCGAATATTATTTATATGATGTAGAAAAAGATACTGTAACCTTGTTATATAAATTACTGCCACAGTTAAAAGCTGAAGACATGGCCAGTATGAAACCAATTACTTTTAAAAGCCGCGATGGTCTTACAATTCATGGATATATTACGTTACCCGATGATTACAAAAAAGGACAACAAGTACCACTAATTGTAAATCCACATGGAGGACCACAGGGTATTCGTGATACTTGGGGATTTAACCCAGAAGCGCAATTATTTGCAAGCCGCGGGTATGCTACTTTGCACGTAAACTTTAGAGTATCGGGCGGGTATGGTAAAGAATTTTTGAAAGCTGGTTTTGGACAAATAGGCCGTAAAGCAATGGACGATGTAGAAGATGGTGTTGATTATGTGATAGAACAAGGCTGGGTAGACAAAGACCGAGTAGCAATCTACGGCGGTAGCCACGGTGGATATGCTGTATTGCGTGGTATGACAAAAACACCAGACAAATATGCTTGTGGTGTGGATTATGTTGGTGTAAGTAACCTGAACACTTTTATGGAAACCATTCCACCATACTGGGAAAAATACAGAGAGTTATTGTATAAAATCTGGTACAACCCGAATAACCCAGAGGAGAAAGCGATTATGGATGAAATTTCACCCGCATTGCACGTAGATAAAATAAAGAATCCATTATTGGTAGTACAAGGAGCAAACGATCCGCGTGTGAACATAAATGAAGCCGATCAAATTGTAGAAACACTAAGAGATAAGGGCGTGGAAGTACCATATATGGTAAAATATGATGAAGGACACGGGTTTGGTAAAGAAGAAAACCGATTGGATCTTTACAACGCTATGATGGGCTTTTTTGCAGAGCATCTTAAAGTTGAAAAAACAAGTCCTGTAAAAGGATAACCAATTAACTTTAGCAATATTTTAATGCCGATACATTTTGTGTTGGCATTATTTTTTTCCTTTCCACTCTGCATAAAACTGTTGCAGGAAAGTTTCCATAAACTCATGTCTATCTGCGGCGATGCGCCGCCCGGTTTCGGTATTCATTCGATCTTTTAAAAGCAACAATTTTTCATAAAAATGATTAATGGTTGGTGCTTCTGAAACTTTATATTCAGCAGGAGACATCTGTAAATTTGGTTGTATGTCAGGGTTGTAAAGCGGTCTGTTTTTAAAACCGCCATAATTGAACGTACGGGCAATACCAATCGCGCCCAAAGCATCCAACCGGTCGGCATCTTGAACCACCGCTAATTCTTTAGAATGAAAGCTTTGTTCTTTATTTCCTCCTTTAAAAGAAATGTTTTTAATAATCTGAACTACGTGTTCAATAATTTCTTCAGAAACACCTTCTGAAGTCAGAAATTCGGTTGCTTTTTTAGGTCCAACTGTTTCATCGCCATTGTGAAATTTTGAATCGGCAATATCGTGTAACAAAGCTCCCAATGCTACAATCAGTTTATCTGCTTGTTCGGTTTCGGAAATGTGCAATGCATTTTTATACACCCGTTCAATATGAAACCAATCGTGACCGCCCTCGGCATCTGCCAGTTCTTTTTTTACAAAGGAGATGGTTTTGTTAATGAGTGTCTCCGAAGATTTTTCAGTCATAGTCTTACCTTAAATATTTTATTTTTCAACCTTAACAGCATCCAGTGTCGGTATTTTCGATACAAATTCGTGATCCTTATCAGTCTCTCGAATTCACTCAAACACCTTTGATATCAGATTTATTTCTAAATCTCTAACATCTCAAATCTCATGTCTCACATCTAATCCACTGTTATACTAGATTTTACTTGCGTTTCAACCAAATCGATCAATGCATCCGGTTCGTGTTCTGAAACTTTAAAGGAAGGATGCACAATCAATTGCATACGAACCCCAATAGGAATTGGGAACATGCCATGTTGTTGTAATTTCCACGAATGACTAATGCTAACCGGTAAGACATACGCGTCGGGTGCTTTTTTAAACAAGGTGAGCAATCCAGACTTTCTAAACGGTTTTGGAGTTCCGTCCTTACTACGCGTTCCTTCGGGGAAAATAACCACACTCCGGTTGTGTTTTGAAACGTATTTGGCAATTTTAATGATCTCTCCGGCGGCTTGTCGTGGATTTTTTCGATCTATCAACACACTTCCGCCATGTTTTAAATTATAGGAAATCGACGGAATGCCTTTCCCTAGTTCAATTTTTGAGATGAACTTTGGGTGATATTTCCGAAGAAACCAAATAATAGGCGAAATATCCCACATGCTTTGGTGGTTTGACACCATGATAATAGGAACATTGTTGGGAATACTACTGTTGATGGTAACATCGAATGTGGTTCCAACTAAGTTTAGACATCGTAAAATAACCCAATTGAAACAATCCACGCTCTTTTTATGAGCTTCATACCCAAAAACATTAAGGCAAATCCATTGTATGGGATGGAAAATAAGAAGGTTTAACCCAAAGAATAGGTAGAAGATAACCGATAGTGGGTAACTTAAAATATGTAAAAGTGTTTTCATGCTTTTCCAAAAGTAAAAAATCCGCTTCCAAAAATATTCAGAAGCGGAGTAATTTATTTTTTAAACGCTAGTTGCGCTAAAAAAGAAGGCTTAACAGTGCTCGTCAAATGCTCCTTTTAAGTTTTCAGCAATCATATCTGCTGGACGACCTTCAATATGATGGCGCTCTAGCATATGTACTAACTCTCCATTTTTAAATAAAGCCATAGATGGCGAACTTGGAGGGAACGGTACCATTTGTGCTCTAGCAGCATCAACCGCTTCCCGGTCAACTCCTGCAAATACAGTTACCAAATTATCTGGTGTTTTTGCATTTTGAAGCGACATACGCGCTCCTGGGCGTGCATTGGCAGCAGCACAACCACAAACCGAATTTACCACAACTAAAGTGGTTCCTTCTTTCTGTAGGGCTTGGTTTACATCTTCTTCAGTGAATAATTCGGAAAAACCAATGTTGGTAAGGTCTTCACGCATAGGTTTTACTAATTCCGGTGGATACATAATATGTTCAATTTAAGTGTGTAACAATTTTTTACAAAGATAACTAATTTTTAACGGGTTTACGGTTATGTAACCCGAAGTCTACAATACCTGATAAGGAATGTTCGGTTCATTATTGGGTAGTGTAGGAAATGGTTATCTTTGGTCGCAATTTTAAATACAAATTACAACAAGTATGATTCGTTGGTTTGCAGCTTTTATTGGCTATATGGTGTATCGGTTTCCAGGTGCTATAGTTGGTTTTTTAATAGGAAGTTTATTAGATAATTTTATTGGTGGAAATAAATCGGGAGGGAGTTTTCAGAGAGCCTTTCAGCAACAACAAAGGGGACGTGTTACCCCAGCTGACTTTGAACTCAATTTATTGTCTTTGGCATCCTTGGTTATTAAAGCCGATGGACAAGTAAGCCAGCAAGAGTTGGATTATGTGCGTAAGTATTTTGTACAAGCGTACGGAAGGGAACGCGCCAATGCCACTTTTCGGGTTTTTAATGAGGTTATTAAAAAACGAGAGATTTCCGCAGCAAAAATTTGCAGTATGTTCCGGCAACGGATGCGATACGAATCTCGCTTACAAGTGCTTCATTTTCTCTTTAGCATTGCGAATGCAGATGGACGTGTAAGTGATCCTGAAGTTCGAAAAATTAACGAAATTTCAGGTTATTTAGGAGTCTCGGCTAGTGAATTTGCCAGTATAAAAGCCATGTTCTTTAAAAACCCAGACAGTGCCTACAAAATTCTGGAAATTGACCGAACTGCCACTGATGCTGAGGTTAAAAAAGCCTACCGTACTATGGCTAAAAAATACCATCCCGATAAACTTCAACATATGGATGAGGCCTACCGAAAAGGCGCTGAAGAAAAATTCAGGAAAGTACAGGATGCCTACGAGCAGCTTCAGAAGGAGCGCGGGTTTTAGTACAATCCATTCTCAAGAAGCTCCATCATCTTTTTAGGACTTATATATTCAAAAACCCGATGAGTTACTGCAAAATCTTCGTCTAGAAAAATAGTAGCGGGCAGTGAAAAAGGCAGTCCTTCTCGGGATGCAAAAAGGGTTGCGATGTCGTGAACGGGATTTCGTTTGATTTTAGCCTCTGTATTATTAAATAGGACCCCATCAAAAACAACTGCTTGGGTTGTTTCAGCGTTAAATTTTACTGCATAAAAGGCCCTATTTATTTTTTGAATTATTTCAGGCTTTTTAAAAGCTGCTTGCTCCATTTTTTTACAATACACACACCAATCTGCATAAAAAAACAAGATCACTTTTTTGGGTTTAACTGAAAGGGAATCGTTTAATTGCTCAAAAGTAGCCCAATTGATAGCTTCTGTTTTTTGAGCCTTACTTTCTTCAGAAGAAAATAGTACAAGCAATAGCAGTACTAAAAACAATGACTGTTTCATCTTAATGTAGTTTTCCGAACGTGATACCTAAAAAGAAAGTTCGAGGCGCGTTGGGACCATAGATATAGTCTGAATCTCGCGTTGGGCCTTTATCAAAATCATCTTGATAGCTATTAAAAATGTTTTTTACTCCAGCCGAAAAGGTGGTCTGAAAATCTTCGGAAAAATCGATATGTGTATCAAACTTAATGTTTGCATCAAGAAAAGGATTTACTTCATTTAACTGTAAAAACCCAGTATTGCTTATTACGCGAGGAACCGTCATCGCTCCAGTATAATTTCCGGTAAGGTATACACTAAAAACATCGGAAGGAAGCCACGATAAATTCGCATAACCATACACATTTGGATTGCGTACAAATTCATCGATACTAATATTATTTTCGCCTCCTGTGCCGTCACTTTCAAATAAAAGTTGAGGCTTTTTGTATTTTGATTTTTGAACGGTTCCCCCTAATTGAAATTGCCATTTTTTTGAAGGGGATAGCCCTATTTCAAAATTGGCTCCAAACACTTCCGCTCCTGATCCATTTCGTACTTCTTCTACAATAGAACCATTGGGTAAGGGGGTTCCCGTGCTTACAATGGTGAATGGATTCTTTAAATCTGTATAAAATCCTTCCAGTAAAAAATCGGTTTGCACTTTTTTGAAGTCTTTTGAATAGTTTAAAGATGCTGTATAGGCATTGGAATATTCGGTTTTTAGGTTTTCAGAAAGAATGACAAATTGGGGCTCACCCCCAACCGATGAAATATGCAAATCTTCATTAAAAGCTTGAGGCGCCCGAAACCCACGTGCGTATCCACCTCTAAATTTTATATCGTTTGTAAATTGATAGGCTATGGTCAATCGTGGGCTTAATGAGGATTGGCTGAGGCTTACATTTCGTTCTATGGTGGTAACTCGATACGTTCCATCTACGGTAACGTTGTCAAACCTGGCACCCAATAAAGCCGTAAATGCATCGGTAGGTTTCCATTCGTACTGACTGTAAATGCCTACACTAGCAACCGATTGGTCAATTAACCGATTATACCCTGCGATAACATCTTCGGTAGTGCTAAAATTATATTCGGCTCCCGAAGTTAAAACGTCGTCGTTTTTAAATGTTTTGGTATGTTGAAGTCCGTTAACAAGTGCCAAATCGGTAGTGTTTCCGAAGGCATTATTGGCTAGAATACTATCTTGTTTGGTTCTACCGCCACCCAATCCGCCATAATAACTATCGCGTTGGGTGTAGGATGCAGAGGTATATATAGAATATTTATTGGTATAGTCTTTACTGTTAAGTTCATATTCGGCACCACCTGTAAAAGTATCGTGGTCTAATTGCTCGGTAATGTCGGTAAATTGAGGGGCGAGGTCTAATTTGTTTCCGCCTCGTCTAAATTCCCTGATGGCCGTTAAATCTATGGTTACTCTGCTTCGGTAAGTAGGTTTTATAAAGGCTTTCGCTCCTACGGTATTATTGGTGAGCTTTGTGATTTCGGTAAAGCCGTCATCATTGGCGTCATAAGCTTCCCGGCTTCTATAATTTCCGAAGAGCGTGATTCCACTATTTAAATCGTCTGCCACTACCGAAGTATTAAAACTTACCACTCGATCGGGTTGTTCGCCATTGATAAGCGAAAGGGAACTCCCAATTTCCCAAGTGTTTAAAACTGGGTCTTTTGTTATAACATTTACGGTTCCGGCAATCGCATTCGATCCAAATAAAGCCGAGCCACCACTTCTAACTACTTCTACACGCTCAATAGTGTTAGTGGGTATTTGCTCTAAGCCATAAACACCCAAAAGTGATGTAAATATAGCACGGCTGTTTACTAATATCTGGGTATAACCGCCATCGAGTCCGTTAAGGCGAACCTGCGTAAACCCACAGTTTTGGCAGTTGGTTTCAACGCGTACACCTGGTGCGTAATTTAAACCATCGGCCAGTGATAAAGATTGGGTAGCTTTAAGCAGCTTTGAGTTTAAAGTAGAAACTACAACAGGAACTTTTTTCCTATTCACTCTGTTTCGAGTAGCACTCACCACTATTTGTTCTAAGCCTAAAAGATCTTCTGTAAGAGTAAAAGACTTTGTATTTATTCCTTCTGAAATAGTAATCGTTTCAGAAAGAGTTTTATAACCTACAGATGAAATAGTTATTTGATAAGAACCTTCTTGTAAATCAATAGAATACGTGCCGTTTTCGTTAGCGTTGGTTCCTTTTGTTTCCGGACCTTTTAATTGAATAGTTGCAAATGAGAGCGGTTCATTTCCAGTATTAATAGTTCCTTTTAAAGTTGCAGTTTGTGAGAGACTGAATAAAGGAATAAGAATGATTACAAAAAACCATATAATTTTCATAGATACTAATTTTATTTTGTAGCAAAGTTAAATTAAATTTTAGATAAGACTAAAATATTGTTTATTAAATTTAAAAATGTATTTTTGTCAAATGAAATACAGTCTTTCTGAAGAAAATTATTTAAAAGCGATTTACCATTTAGAGAAAATTGCTGCTACAGGAGTTGCTACCAATGCTATTGCTGAGCAAATGGAGACCAAACCATCTTCGGTAACCGATATGGTTAAGAAGCTATCAGAAAAAAAACTGGTAAACTACATTAAATACCAAGGTGTTACCTTAACTGAAAAAGGAAAAAAAACAGCTTTAACTATTATACGAAAACACCGTCTGTGGGAAGTTTTTTTAGTAGATAAACTGAAGTTTCACTGGGATCAAGTGCATGAAATTGCTGAACAATTAGAGCATATTCATTCTGAGGAGTTAATAACTAGACTTGATAAATTTTTAGGAGAACCGGATTTTGATCCCCATGGTGATCCCATTCCCGATAAAGATGGAAACATAAAACGGACTGAAAAGAAATTACTGTCAGACTTAAATAAAAACCAAGGTGGGGTTTGTGTTGGTGTAAAAGAATCAAGTCCTGAGTTTTTACAGTATTTAGATAAAAAGAAAATAACAATTGGTACCAAAATAAAAGTGTTAGGAAAAGAGTTTTTTGATGGTTCAATGGTTATTCTAGTTGGGAAGGACCAATCCTTTATTTCGAAAAAAACAGCTGAAAACTTATATGTGCAAACAAATTAATTTATGGAATCAATAATAGAATATTTTCAGTCAATAGATCCAATTTTAGCTGCTTTCTATGCTACTTTATTCACTTGGGGCCTTACCGCTTTGGGTGCTGCTTTTGTGTTCTTCTTCAAAAACATGAATCGTGTAGCATTAGATGGAATGCTTGGTTTTACTGGAGGTGTTATGGTAGCGGCAAGTTTTTGGAGCTTATTGGCGCCAGGTATTGAAATGAGTCCGGGAGAAGGGTTTGTAAAAGTGATCCCAGCAGCGATAGGGTTTTTATTAGGAGCTCTGTTTTTATTTGGCTTGGACAAGGTGTTGCCGCATTTACATATAAACTTTAAAGAATCTGAAAAGGAAGGGATTAAAACACCGTGGCATAGAACAACACTTTTAACCTTGGCAATTACCTTACACAACATACCGGAAGGATTAGCCGTCGGAGTTCTATTTGGTGGAGTTGCAGCCGGGTTTGATGGAGCAACCATTGGAGGTGCTGTGGCATTGGCTATGGGTATCGGTTTGCAAAATTTCCCTGAAGGAATTGCTGTTGCGATGCCATTACGCCGTATGGGAATGAGTAGAAAGAAAAGCTTTATGTATGGACAAGCTTCGGCTCTTGTGGAGCCTGTTGCGGCTGTTTTAGGAGCTTGGGCAGTGTTAACCCTGTCTCTTATACACATCTCCGAGCCCACGAGACCTCTCTACATCTCG
>CAJXPE010000111.1 GCA_913057965.1 uncultured Marixanthomonas sp.
GATCTACACGTAAGGAGTCGTCGGCAGCGTCAGATGTGTATAAGAGACAGTGAATCTTTATTGCCAACCGCCACCTAGGGCTTCGTACAAATCAACAACTGCCTGAAGTTGGTTGTTTTTTGCACTTACCAGATCTAAGCTCGAGTTTAAGGCATTTTCTCGGGCGCGAAGTACCTCTAAGTAGTTTGCTAATCCGTTATCCAATAATTCTTCTGAATAATCTGTAGAAAGGCTATACGCCTCGTATTCTTTTTCTTTTACTTCAATTTTATCGGTAGCAGCTTCATACGAATACATCGCGTCCGACACTTCTTTACCCGCATTTAAAATGGCAAATTTAAAGTCTAACCGCGCTTGCTCTTGTTGTGCTTGAGATACTTCGTATTGGGTTCGTATTTTTCGACCGTTAATAATAGGCTGCATCAACCCTCCCGTAATCGTCGTAAACAAGGAGCTCGCACTAAATAAATTGTCAATATCCAAACTTTGTAAACCTCCCGTTGCTGTTAAAGTAAGCGAAGGATAAAAGTTGCTTCGAGATACATTTGTTAATTCAAATGCATTGATGAGGTTATACTCTGCAGCTATTACATCGGGACGATTGCGTAATAATTGAGCTGGAACACCTGTTTTTAATTCGGTGTTGATTTCTTGGTTTTCCAGTTCACCCCGGGCGATTTCTTTCATCGGACTTCCCAATAAAATAGACATCGTATTTTCCAATAATCGCGCTTCATTTTTTAAGTCAATCAATATTGCTTGTGCAGTATACAGTTGCGCCTCGGTTTGCTTTACGCCTACTTCAGTCACATTTCCAGCCTCTTTAAGAGCTTCCGTTGTTTCTAAACTATTAGACCGGGTTTCAATGGTTTCTTCCGTGATTTGTATTTGTTCATCCAAGGCCAATAATTGATAATATGTCGATGCAATATTCGCCACCAATCTACTTTTAACAGCTTTGTGTGCCGCAATAGTTTGTAAATAAGAAGCTTGAAAAGCACGTTTGTTACTGCGTATTTTTCCCCAGATATCGGCTTCCCATGAAAGACCAGCACTTACTTGATATTGATTTAAAGAAGAAAATTGTCCTCCAAACTGACTGTTTTCTGAAAGTTCCTGCCGGGTATACGTAGCATTTCCATTTAAAGTAGGAAAATAGCCTGCTTTACCTTGTTTTAGGTAGGCTTCGGCAGCTGCAATCTGTTGTATGGCAATACGGATGTCAATGTTGTTTTGCAGCCCTTCTTCAATGTAATTTTGAAGTTGTGCATCGGTAAACAATTCTTTCCAAGAAACCGAAGCCATGGAAAGGCTGTCCTGCGGTAGGTTATCGGTACGGTAATTGGCTTCGTTTACCACTTCCGGCCGTTCGTACTCTTTTGCAGCAAAGCAGGAAACAAGTAAAAAGGGTAAGCTAACCGCCAATACTATGGTGTATAATCTTTTTTTATTCATCACTTGTGTTTTCTTCAATGGTTTCTAAATTTTCAGTTGGGTCACCAGTTACTTTTTCCTGTAGCCACTGAAACAGTATAAACAGAATAGGGATTACAAATACCCCAAGTACTGTACCGATAAGCAACCCACCTACGGCTCCAGTACCAATGGATCGGTTCCCTTCGGCGCCCACTCCAGCGGAAAGCACTAACGGCATCAATCCGAAAATAAAGGCGAAAGAGGTCATTAAAATAGGACGTAAACGTGCCTCGGCCCCATTAATGGCGGCATCGAGAATAGATTCGCCTTGACGCCTTCGTTGGATTGCAAATTCAACAATAAGGATTGCGTTTTTAGCGAGTAACCCAATTAGCATAATGAGTGCTATTTGAAAATAAATGTTATTCTGTAATCCTGTGAGCTGGGTGGTAATATACGCTCCAAAAACTCCCACCGGTAATGATAGTATTACAGAAAACGGAAGTAAATAGCTTTCATATTGGGCCGCAAGCAAGAAGTACACAAATACCAGCGACAGAATAAAAATCGTGGTCGTTTGGTTACCTGCCTTTTTCTCTTCTAATGTTAAACCGGAATAGGCAACATCATAATTACTTGGTAGGGTTTCTTTTACTTCTTCCACCGCGGCAATTACATCACCAGAACTGTATCCCGGCGCTGTTGCTGCCGTAACTTTAGTGGAGTTAAAAAGGTTAAAACGTGTTACCGATTGCGGCCCATACACTCGTTTTAAGGTAACAAATTGCGTTATAGGTGTCATTTCGCCACTTTGAGTTCGTACATAGAGGTTGTTTAAATCACTTTTATCTGCCCGATCTTCTGGTAATGCTTGTACATACACACGGTATTGTTTTCCGAAACGGGAAAAGTCTGCGGCGAAAATACTTCCTATATAGCCTTGAAGGGTATTGAAAATACTTTGTACCGAAACACCCACTTCTTTTGCTAAAGGTACATTCAGCGTCATTTCATATTGCGGATATTTCGTATTGAAAGACGATTGTGCATATTGTACTTCCGGTCGTTGGGAAAGTTTCCCGATAAACTCCTGATTTACTTTATCAAGATCAGTAAAACTACCGCCTGAACGGTCTAAAAGGTTCAGTTCTGCCCCTGCAGCACTACTGAAACCAGGAATACTGGGTGGGGAAAAGAAAATAATCTGTGCATCGGGTATCTGTGCGGCTATTCCAAATAATTTGCCCGTCATCGCTTCCACGGAAAGCGAATCTGCTTCCCGTTCATTCCAATCATCCAATCGTATAAAGCCAAGTCCGTAATTACTTCCGGCACCGCTTATCAAACTTCGTCCATCTATAACGGAAACCCCTTTTACCCCAGGAAGATCTTTGATTTTATTATATAATGTCTGGTTTATTTCGTGTGTTCTGTCTATGGATGAACCAGCTGGTAGTTCCATGTTCATAAAGACGATTCCACGATCTTCATCAGGCACAAAACCAGTTTTCATGGTAGAGGAAGACCACCAAATACCACCAGCAGCCAACACTAAAATGAGGCCAGTAATCCATTTATGGCGATACAGAAAGTGTACTGATCTTCCGTACCGGTTAATCGTAGCTTTAAACCCACGGTTAAAACCGTTGAAAAATTTCTGAATAAAACCAGGCTTATTACTATTTTGTTTGTCGTCATGCCCTTTCAGAAATAAGGCACTTAATGCTGGAGTAAGTGTTAATGCATTTACTGCCGAAATGATAATGGCAACAATTAAGGTAACCCCAAATTGCTCATAAAACACCCCTGTAGGCCCTTGAATAAAAGTTACGGGAATAAATACTGCAGACATCACCAAGGTAATGGAAACAATGGCTCCAGAAATTTCATTCATTGCCTTAAGGGAGGCCTTTTTAGCGCTTTTTTGACCCTCGTCAATCTTTGCGTGCACGGCCTCGACGACCACAATGGCATCATCCACCACAATACCAATCGCCAGCACCAATGCGAAAAGCGTCAATAAGTTGATGGAATACCCAAACAAATTGAGGAAAAAGAACGTACCAATAATTGAGACTGGGACGGCAATTGCCGGTATTAATGTGGAACGGAAATCCTGCAAGAAAATAAAAACAACCAAGAATACTAACAAGAATGCTTCTACCAAGGTACTTACCACTTTTTCAATGGAAGCATTCAAGAAGTTGTTTGTATCGTACGGAATAAAATAGGTGACCCCCTCCGGCAAATCGGCTTTTACATCTTCAAGTTCTATTTTTATCTGGTCAATAATTTCTTGTGCATTGGAACCTTTAGTTTGGAAAATCCCCATGTTCACGGCAGGATATCCATTAGTGACAGAACCTCCTGCATACGACTGTGCGCCGAGCTCTATTTGAGCTATATCGCCTAATCGCAAAAACTCGCCATCACCCAAAGCTTTGATTACAATATCGCTGTATTGCTGTTCGGTTTTGTAACGACCTGGATATTTTATGGTGTACGTAAATGCTTCCCCGTTATTTTCACCTAAAGAACCAGCTGCAGCTTCCAAACTTTGTTCTCTTAATGCGGCTGTAACATCCGATGGCATTAAACTGTAAGCAGCCAGTTTATCCGGTTGCAACCAGATTCGCATAGAATAATCTTTTCCACCGAATACGTTTACGTTACCCACTCCATTGACACGTTGTAATTGTGGAATTACGTTAATCTTTAAGTAATTCTGAAGAAATGTATCGTCATAATCCTTGTTTTTACTGTAAAACGAAAGGAACATCAAGGCGCTGGTTTGCTGTTTTGCTGTAGTTACACCAGTTTGGATCACAGCTTGTGGCAACAATGAATTTGCCCTTGCCACCCTGTTTTGAACGTTTACCGCAGCAATGTCTGGATCTACATCCTGATCAAAGAAAACACTAATGGAAGCTGTTCCATTGTTGGTAGCAGTAGAGCTTAAATACGTCATTCCTTCTACACCGTTTATCTGTTCTTCCAATGGGATAATAACACTTTCCAATACCGTTTCAGCATTGGCTCCTGGATAGGTAGCGCTCACCTGAATAGTTGGTGGGGCAATATCCGGATATTGGGTTATAGGAAGGTTGGTAAGTCCTAAAACACCCAAAATCACGATGATTATTGAGATAACCGTAGAAAGTACGGGTCTGTTTATAAAGGTTTTTAACATAACTTATTTTTATTCAACGATTATCTGAAAACTTTTTCAATAGGTTTAGCAATACTGTCAAAAGGCATTTCTTGAGGGTTTATTTTAGTATCCCCACGCAATTTATTAGCACCTTTTGCAACAATCAAATCGCCCTTTTCAACGCCGGATGAAACCACAAATAGATTGTCAACCTCAGCTTTTGTTTCAATTTTTGCAGAAACTGCGGTGCTGTCTTTTGCAACTTTATAAACGTAGGTGGCACCTTGTTGCTCATAGGTGGATTCTTTAGGAATCACTAAAGCATCAGTAAATACTTTAGGAATTTTTATTTTCCCACTGTTACCGTTTGTTAAAACCCGCGATGGGTTATCAAAAACGGCCCTAAAGGAAATGGAACCTGTTTGTGCATTAACTTGCGAATTAATGGTTTCAATAGTTCCTTCTTCTTTATAAAGTTCTCCATTGGCTAATATTAGCTGTACCTTTGGAAGGTTCTTTATTTTTTCTTCAATATCGCTTCCTTTGGCATTTTGGATAAAATCAAGATACTCTTTCTCGTTCATCGAAAAGTAAGCATACACTTTACTAATATCTGAAACCTTGGTGAGCGGTGTTTGAGAAGTAGGGCTTACTAACGCTCCTTTACGAAGCTTTATAGAACCCACATACCCATTTACCGGACTTTTAATATTTCCGTAGTCAATATTGGCGGCAATACTACTGTAGCCACTCTTTGCCTGCTGCAATTTTGCTTTGGCAGTTTCCAACTGCACGTTGCTAATGATGTTCTTCTCCACTAGAGGTTTCAGTTTATTTACCTCTACTTGAGCAGCATTAACATTTGCCTTTGCAGCTGCTGCATCTTGACTTAAAGATTGGGTTTCTAAACGGAAAAGCGTTTGGCCTTTACTCACTTTCTGGCCTTCGTCCACCAATACATCGGTTATGTAGCCCGAAATTTTGGCGCGTACTTCACTATTCACAATCCCCTCAATACTAGCGGGGAATGTGGTGTAAGCCGTTACCGTTTTGGATGGAATGGCAACTACAGGCAATGTGGGAGTTTGTGGCCCCGCCTGAGCTTGTTGTTTTTTATCATTTCCGCAAGAAGTTAGCACCAAGGATGCCATGAAGAGCAAGATAAGTAATTGCGTTTTTTTCATAATTGTTAAATTTAATGTTGATCAAACTCGTTTTTAAACGCGATCATTTTTTTAATGGTGGTTTCTAAATTTTCTTTTTGTGTGGTTAAATATTCTTGAAATATGAGCCCAAGGTTTTTATTTTTTTTGAACTTTTCAGGATTGTGTTTTCTATTAAAGGTGTTTACTTTCTTAACTAATTCCAATTCTTTATCTATGGACTCACAATATTCCTCTAAGGTTAACCGTAAATAATTTTTTGTAATTCGGAAATAACGTTTGCGGTCCCCTGTTTTAGTAAAATATTCAATAAACTTTAATTGTACTAATAGGTTAAGGTTGGTCGAGACAGAACTTTTACTGGCATTTGTTATTTCAATAATATCTTCAAAACTGTGGCCGTCGACACTGGAAAGTATCATAACCGCATATATCCTTCCTGCAAGTGGCGGAAGGTTATGATTACCTTCAAAGTTTAAGCCGAGCTCTTCAACAAGCTTGCATTTTTCTTCTGATATATTCTGCATTAGAAATAATTTTGTGCAAATATACGATTGGTTCGGAAACCACCGAACCTTTTACGTGCTAAATTTTTGTTAATTGAATTTAGAGAAGATTTTAGCTGTTTTTATTCTGATGAATTAAGAAACTCGTACGCTCTTTCTACCTTACAAATCCTTACTTTATACCAAGAATACCATTGTTTTCTGCCTAGTTTTTGCGCCATTTGATGATCTAGATTAGCTTTCCAGTCTTTAATAGCTTCAAGGCTTTCCCAATAACTCACAGTAATTCCTATTTCAGAACGAGCACTTTCTATGCCTAAATATCCTGGCTGTTGTTTAGCTAAGGTTTCCATCGTTTCAGACATGGCATCATATCCTTCTATGTTTTCTGTTTGTTGACTGGTAAAAATAACTGCGTAATAGGATGAATCTATTTTATTCACCATAAATACCTATTTTTAAGTCTCCATTCGCATTCATGTGTGCACGATACATTCCGGCGGTATTGAACTCCATCGAAACATTTCCGTCTTTATCAATGGCTATAATACCTCCATCTCCACCTAATTCAGGTACTTTTTTCTGAATAACCTCTTCCGCAGCTTCTTGAAGTGTTACGCCTTTATATTCCATCATCGCTGAAATATCATGAGCAACCATGGCACGGATAAAATATTCACCCCAACCAGTTGAAGAAACAGCACATGTGGCATTATTGGCATAAGTTCCAGCACCAATAATAGGGGCATCCCCTATTCGGTTCCAGCGTTTATTAGTCATTCCTCCAGTAGAAGTTCCGGCAGCTAGATTGCCGTTTTTATCCAAAGCGGCACATCCCACGGTACCAAATTTAGAATCTTTAATAAACGGATCGGTAAATGAAACTTTTGAGTCGTGATCCAACTCAGCTTTTTCCCTATCCTTAATTCGTTGTAAGGACTGAAACCTTTTTTCGGTGTAGAAATAGGAAGGATCTACCAGTTTAATCCCTTGTTCTTCTGCAAAGCGTTCGGCTCCTTTTCCGCTAAGCAATACGTGTGGCGAATTGTTCATCACGGACAAAGCCAAGTCTATTGGGTTTTTAATGTGGGTAACTCCTGCAACCGCTCCTGCATTTAAGGTAGCACCATCCATGACCGACGCATCTAACTCATTGGTTTCTTCATGCGTAAAAACAGCTCCTTTTCCAGCATTGAACAAAGGTGAGTTTTCCATAACATTTATAGTTTTGGTAACAGCTTCCATTGCTGTACCTCCGTTTTTCAAAATAGTATGCCCTACAGTGATGGCTTTTTTCAGTTTTGCTTTATAAGCTTTTTCAAGTGAATCACTCATATTTTTTTTGAGGATGGTTCCAGCACCTCCATGGATCACAATTCCGAAAGATGGGTCGGTTTTCTGCTCTTTTTGTGTTAATTTATCAGAATTTTCCGACGTGTTATTTTCATTTTTACAGCTAAAAAGCACAAAAAATACGATTAAAAGTGTTAAAATTTGTTTCATAAGACGCTCTGTTTTAAGACATACGAATATAACGTAAATTCCAATGTTTTCCGCATCTAACAGGAATTTTAACGATAGTACCCAATAGTAAAAACTACGTTAATTATCGATTAAGTGCATCATAAGTTCGATTAAATGCATTTTTTTTATATATTTGTATCAGCATCATGCCCCAAATTTGATGCCCCCCGACTTATGACATTATTAAAAACTAGCCTACTTGCTTTGGTACTTTTTTGTACTGTGACTTCTTGTAGCAAAGACGAAACTCCTGTAGTTGAAGAACAACAAACTACAGATTACTCAATCGATGTAAACCTTGCCAATGAAACCAATTGGGAAATGGCAAACGAAATTCTAGAACTTGTTAATCAACACAGAGTATCTCAAGGACTTACTACTCTTAAACGTGATCAACAATATGCTTCTGCATATGCGGTAGATCATACCTTTTACATGATTGACTTAGAGGAAATCAATCACGATCACTTCGATGTTAGAAAAAAAGGATTAAAAGACCGAGGCGCCAAAATAGTTGGTGAAAATGTTGCCTTTGGATATCCATCTGCTGAAACGGTTGTAAATGCTTGGTTAAACAGTCCTGGTCACCGCGCCAATATTGAAGGTAATTACACACATTCAGGTTTTGGAGTTATAGAAGCTCCTGACGGAAGAGTTTATTTCACTCAACTTTTTTATAAAAAATAATTCCCCTTTTTTGTTTATAGCTTTTGCCGTATTTTTATGGAAACATTAAAAATACGGCTATGGCTATTAAAGAACCTTTTAATCTTACCAAGTGGGTAGAAGAAAACAGGGAACAACTTAAACCCCCTGTAGGAAATAAAAACCTCTATAAGGATGCCGGCGATTATATTGTCATGATTGTTGCTGGCCCTAATGCCCGTAAAGACTATCATTACAACGAAACCGAAGAGCTTTTTTATCAATTAGAAGGTGAAATTGAAGTTCATGTTCAAGATGAAGGAAAAAAGAAAACCATGAAATTGGGGCCTGGCGATATGTATTTACATCCTGCAAAAGTGCCGCATTCTCCTGTTAGAAAAGAAAATTCCATCGGTTTGGTTGTAGAACGTAAGCGTAAAGATTTAGAGGGAAAGGATGGCCTGCTTTGGTTTTGCGATAACTGCAACAATAAATTATATGAAGTGTATTTTGAATTGGACGATATTGAAAAAGATTTTCTGAAACACTTTAAACATTTTTATAATTCGAAAGAACTGCGCACTTGCGATAACTGTGGCACTGTGATGGAAACTGATGAACGGTTTACATCTGATGAATAATGTATTTCTAATTGCTTCTGAAAAAAGAGTTTCTTATTTTAGAAAGTCAACCGGTGACTAAAATAGATGACTTTGTAGCAAAACTCTCTAAACAAGTTGTTTCCG
>CAJXPE010000112.1 GCA_913057965.1 uncultured Marixanthomonas sp.
ACGTAAGGAGTCGTCGGCAGCGTCAGATGTGTATAAGAGACAGATTTAATACCGTTAAATATTTTTTTAATTCTGTTTTAAAAGCGGCTAAGTCTTTAAGATCCAAATCAATTAAAAGATCAAATAAGCGAGGATCGGATCCAGCTAAGCCAACTTTAAAATTGGCGTTACTTGCTGCAACCATCGCATCCAAAAAATCATTTTTCGTGTTATAATACCCTACTAAAACATCAAATTGCTTATCGATAAATTCTTTTGCATTTTGGTTATGCAACTCCCCTTTCCAGTTAAAATCTTTGTTGTGAAGTTGATTGTGCCGCAAAGAAGGAAGCTTTCGCTTTACTTCCAAAAAAGAAAAAACCTTCACATCTTTCGGTTGGAGCGTAAAGTATTCTGAAAAATTATACAATTGCTCAAAATCCTGAAACGTAGCTTCATCTACTAAAAACCCCAATGTATTTAATTCGGAATTGATTTGCGAAACATCCCGTTTATTCAGGTTATGTTCAATCTTTTTACGTAACGATCTATGCTTTAATTTTTCAAACATGAGCTTTATTAGCTTCTCTCACAAAAGTACAAGTTTCAACTTCGTTTTTAAAATGGTTTTCAGGAAATCATTTGCAAGAAATCGTCTTCTGAAATAATAGGCACACCTAAGCTATCTGCTTTTGTTTTTTTGCTCGGCCCCATATTATCACCCGCAACTACATAATTTGTTTTTCCCGAAATAGATCCTGACACTTTTCCGCCGTTGTCTTCAATTAGTTTTTTCAATTCGGTACGAGATACTTTATGAAATACACCAGAAACTACAAAGGTTTCGCCATTTAGTTTGTTAGTTTGATTAGCTAATTTCTCTGCTGAAATTTCCAATTGAACTCCATAGCTTTTTAAGCGTTCAATGACCAATTTATTTTCTTCGGAAGCAAAAAAGGAAACCACACTTTCTGCAATGCGATCGCCAATTTCATCTACTGAAATTAATTCTTCATCAGTTGCTGCTGAAAGCGCGTCAATGGTTTTGTAATATTTTGCCAGTTTTTTTGCCACCGTTTCACCTACATACCGAATTCCCAAAGCAAATAAAACCCGCTCAAAAGGAATTTGTTTAGAAGCTTCAATTCCGTTTACCAAGTTTTCAGCGCTTTTATCGGCCATTCGTTCTAATGGAAGTACATCTTCTTTGGTTAAATCGTACAAATCAGCATAATTATTGATCAAACCGTTGTTGACCAATAGCGCAACCGTTTCGCCACCCAACCCTTCAATATCCATCGCTTTTCGCGAAATAAAATGTTGAATACGACCAATAATTTGCGGTGGACAGCCTTCCGTATTGGGGCAATAATGTTGTGCTTCGCCTTCTTTTCTTCTCAATTCAGTGTCACATTCTGGGCAGGTAGTTCTATAAACAGTTGGCTCAGAGTTTGGGTCGCGCTGTGTAAAATCGACTCCAATTATTTTAGGGATGATCTCCCCTCCTTTTTCAACAAAAACAGTATCGCCTTCCCGAATGTCCAGCTTTTCAATTTGATCGGCATTGTGCAAGGAAGCGCGTTTTACAATCGTTCCAGCCAACTCAACAGGCTCTAAATTAGCAACTGGAGTAATCGCTCCTGTTCGCCCTACTTGATAGGTAATGGTATTCAGTTTTGTTGAAACTTGCTCGGCTTTAAATTTATAGGCGATTGCCCAACGTGGGGCTTTGGCGGTATATCCTAATTCTTCTTGTTGATACAGACTGTTTACTTTTACTACTACTCCATCAGTTTCATACGGTAAATCATGACGGTGGATGTCCCAATAATTAACAAACTTCAAGACCTCATCAATGCTTTTAGTCAATTTGGCAACATCGGGCACTTTAAAACCCCATTCGCGAGCTTTTTCCAGACTTTCATACTGCGTGGAAATTGGCAACCGATCAGCCTTGATACTATACAACAAACATTCTAACGGGCGTTTGGCCACTTCGCTGCTATCTTGTAATTTTAAACTTCCTGAAGCCGTGTTTCGTGGGTTTCGATAGGGTTCTTCACCCGCTTCCACGCGTTCGGCATTCATATGGGCAAACCCTTCAAAAGGCAATACAATTTCGCCTCGTATTTCAAACTTTGGTGGAAAGTCGCCTTGCAATTTTAACGGAACTGAATTAATTGTTTTTACATTGGTAGTCACATCATCTCCTTGAAAACCATCACCTCGGGTTACTGCTCTTTGCAGTATTCCATTTTCGTAGGTTAAATTGATAGATGCTCCATCATACTTAAGTTCACAAACATACTCAACAGGTCCGTCAACCAATTTTTTAATGCGAGTTTCCCAATCTTCCAAATCTTCTTTTGAATAGGAATTGGCCAAGGAGTACATACGGTATTCGTGTGCTACCGTTTTAAAATTCTTGGTCACCTCTCCCCCTACTCGTAAAGTGGGGGAATTAGCGTCGTAAAACTCAGGATTTTTCTCTTCTAATTCTTGAAGCTGTTTCAGTTTTTGATCAAATTCAAAATCTGAAATAGTAGGATTATCTAATACGTAATAATTGTAATTATGTTTGCGAAGTTCTTCGCGAAGTTGGTTGATTTGTTGTTCCGTATTCATACCAACAAATATAAAGAATAGCCATTTGTTGTGTTATAGAAATTTTCAAAAATAAAAATGGATGCTGGATGCCAGGCCTTCGATACATTCCTCCTTACGTCGGAACACTCAGGAACCGCTATTAAAATCAGTCTTCTAAAAAAAGGGTTCTTACAATAGCCGCAAAAAGTCCGCCAGCTATCGGGATTAATATAAACAACCAAAGTTGCTCTAAAGCTTTTCCACCGGCAAACAAAGCTGGGCCTAAACTACGTGCTGGATTTACAGAAGTTCCGGTAATAGGAATTGCCACCATATGTATCAGTGCCAACGAAATACCAATCGCCAAACCCGCCATTAAAGGAGATGCCTTTTTAGCTGTTGTTCCAAATATTACTAAAAGGAACAGTAAGGTTAAAACAAATTCAGTAATGGAAGCTGAAATAATATTATACTCACCCAAATAGCCATCGCCCCAGCCATTACTGGCCAATCCCCATTCTGGCATCACAAATTCTTTACTACCAATAACAATTATATACAATACAGCTGCTGCCAGTGTAGCGCCTATACATTGTGAAATTACATACCCGATAGTGTCTTTGAGAGATAGTTTTTTAGCGGCCATCATCGCTATGGAAACAGCAGGATTAATATGACATCCTGAAACTGGACCAATAACATACACCATAACCGCATAAGAAAATCCAAAAGCTAACGAAATACCTAAAAGCCCTATGCCTTCGGGACCTGATTGTGAAACACTAGCAATAGTCGCAGCACCACACCCAAACAGAACAAGGGCAAAAGTCCCTAATGCTTCGGCAAAATACTTTTTGGTCGCATCCATAATAAACAACTGAATAACAGCCATTAAAGATATGCCAATTATCTATAAGAAGGAATTTTAAATATGAAAGTAGTTTCTTACGCTCGGTCTTTATTTAACCAATGAGGAATATCTGGCGCTTTAAAGTTTTGCATTTTTTCAAGAAGATTATCGATAGTCGTATCCACTAAAAGCAATTCGTAGTTATCCATGGATAAAAAGCCTTTCCGCACCATAGTTTCAAGAAGCTTAAGAAGGTCGTTGTAAAAACCGTTTACATTTAATAAGCCAATGGGCTTTTGGTGCAACCCTAATTGAAGCCAAGTGATAATTTCAAACAATTCTTCAAGGGTTCCCATTCCGCCGGGCAAAGCAATAAAGCCATCACTTAATTCGTGCATTTTAAGTTTTCGTCCGTGCATATTCTCAGTAGTAATCAATTTAGTAAGCCCAAGATGCACTACTTCTTTTTTCTTTAAAAACTCAGGAATAATTCCTATTACTTGTCCTTTATTATCTAGGGTATTTTTTGCTAGCACTCCCATAATTCCAATTTTAGCAGCACCATACACCAAAGTAATATTCTTCTCTGCAAAGAGTTTTCCTGTTTTTTCAGCGGCTTCCACTATAGCAGCATCATTGCCATCACTGCTTCCGCAGAAAACACATATTTTAGTTAATTCTTTCATTTGATTGGTTTTAAACTGAAGGAAACATTACTTACTTTTTCTGCATAGAAGCATGCGGTCTTTTCCTCTAAAGTCTTTTCTTAATTCAATTATAGGATAGCCTTCTTCTCTTAAAGAATCGATTAATTCTTTACTAAGATACTCATTTATCTCGAAGTATAATTTTCCATTCGGCTTTAAATAGCGTAAGGAAAGCCTTGCTATGGTACGATAAAACAATAATGGATCTGTATTACTTACAAATAATGCCGATGCAGGTTCGTAATCCAAAACATTGCTCTGCATTTCTAATTTTTCAGATTCCCGAACATATGGCGGATTGGAAACAATTACATCGTATTGCTGCGGAAGGGTTCCCGTTTTTAATATATCTTCTTGGAAAAACTGAATCGTAACATCATTTAATTTAGCATTAGACTCAGCTGTCTGCAATGCTTCATATGAATAATCTAATGCTGATACAGCAGCTTCTGGAAGATTTTTTGCCAATGAAATAGCAATACAACCCGAACCAGTCCCTATATCCAAAATACTGTAATCGTTTCTTTTTTCTGAAACAGAATCTTCAATAATCCACTCTACCAGTTCTTCTGTTTCTGGTCGAGGAATCAATGTGTTTTTATTTACTTTAAAAGGAAGTCCATAAAATTCTGTATCCCCCATAATATACTGTATGGGTTCTTCTTTTTCAAGTCTTTCTATAGCCGATTCGAATTTTTGTAAAATAGCTGAATCAACTTCCTTATCTGCCTCCAATGTAACTTGTACTCGAGATAGATTCAAGTATTCTTTAGAAAGAATAGAGAAAAACGATTGTATTTCTTCTGGAGCATATAATTCTAAAAGGCTTTCAGTAAAGTATGCTTTCAATTTTTTTAATTTCATCTTTTTTATACTAAAGTTTCATCAACATATGTACTGGACAAGAATGATGACCGGTATTTCCTAATGGCTTATCAATATACTCAAACCCTACCCGTTTGTATAGTTTCTGAGCAGCCGTCATTTCTGGTATGGTTTCAATATAGCATTGCTCAAAATTGAATTCCCTTGCCTTTACCAAGCACATTTTTATCATAGTAGCACCTAAGCCTTTGCCTCTAGCCTCCGGTAAAAAGTACATTTTTTGTAATTCGCATACATTACCTTCATAATTATCGAGTTTTGCAATGCCCGCTCCACCCAAAATGACTCCGTTCTCTTCAACTACAAAATAGCAAGCGTTGTCTTTATCATATGTTTCAAACATATAATCTAATGCTTCATCTTCGTAGGCCGTTCCTGTTTTGGGAATGTTCATGTCTTCAAAAATGGTGCGTATTACTTTAGCTATTTGAGGATTATCTTTCTTTTCAATAAGACGAATAATAGGTGTGTTCATGTAAGCAATTCCTTGTATTTTTACGGCGTGAAGGTACATGAAAAATATATGCAACGCTGCATCGATTTGGCCAAAAATGGACTGGGAACTACCTACCCAAATCCATTGGTAGGTAGCGTTCTCGTTTATAATCAATCGATTATAGGAGAGGGTTGGCATTATAAAGCAGGTGAACCACATGCGGAAGTAAACGCAATAAACAGTGTTGCAAATAAAGAGCTTTTAAAAGATGCCACTATTTATGTAAGCTTAGAACCATGTAGCCATTTTGGAAAAACACCACCTTGTGCCGATTTAATTATAGAAACTGGAATAAAAACTGTTGTAATTGGCAGTACTGACCCCAACCCGAGAGTTGCCGGAACCGGCATAAAGAAACTAATAGAAGCTGGATGCGCTGTAACAATTGGGGTTTTGGAAGACGAATGTATAAATTTAAACAAGCGATTTTTTACATTTCATAACAAAAAACGACCGTATGTCATTCTAAAATGGGCACAGACAAAAGATGGTTTTATCGCTCCTGCTGAAACCTCACCTACTTCAAAAAACATTACAGAGCAAAAACCCGTTTGGATAACCAGTAGATATTCCCGCCAACGGACCCATAAATTACGCGCCGAAGAACAAGCTATTTTGGTAGGAACCAACACCGTTTTAAAAGACAATCCTAGCTTAACCACACGTGATTGGAAAGGCTCTTCCCCGACTCGAATTATTATTGATAGAAGCCTAAAGATACCGTTAGAAGCTTCTGTTTTGGACGGGAAGATTCCTACCATTATAATTACTGAAAAGCAAAAAGAAGCTTCAGAAAATAAATGTTATGAAGTCATCGATTTTCATAAAAACATAGTCCAACAGATTTGCAGTGTATTACATAAGCATAATTTACAATCGGTTATTATCGAAGGCGGAGCGATGACTATAAATACTTTTATCACAGAAAATCTTTGGGATGAAGCATATATTTTTACTGGAAATTCTATCTTTAAAAATGGTTTAAAAGCTCCTAGTTTTTCAGAAGAAAAAATGACTGAGATTACTTTACTTTCTGAAGAAAATCTTCAAAACGACACCTTACAAATTTTTAAAAATAACACTACTTGATAGCTTTACTCCTTAGCATTCTTTCGTCCACCTTAATTTTTGTAGCGTTTAAACTCTTTGATCGTTTTAAAATCAACACGCTCCATGCGATTGTGGTCAATTATTTTGTTGCTTTTTTCTGCGGTTTATTCTTTTATAAAGGTGATGTTTCACTATCCCAAGTACCCGAACAGCCCTGGTTTTACTACACATTGGGGCTTGGCATCTTGTTTATTATCATTTTTAACTTAATGGCAATCACCACACAACGCAGTGGTCTTTCAGTCGTTTCGGTAGCTACCAAAATGAGTGTGGTAATCCCTATTGTTTTTGGGTTGGTGTACTACAAGGAAAGCTTAGGAGTTTTAAAGATTTTAGGTATTATTTTAGCACTGATTGCAGTGTATTTAGCTTCTATCAAAACCAAAGATGGAATCACGATTCAAAAGAAAAATTTAATCTATCCGTTACTGGTTTTTTTGGGAAGTGGTTTTATAGATACGAGCATAAAATATTTAGAAGATAGCATGGTTGCCGAAGATCAAGCTGCGTTGTTTTCAGCTATTATATTTTCGGCAGCAGCTAGTATTGGGATTTTAATTCTAATCGGTCAAATGATTAGAGGAAAATTCACATTTCAGCTCAAAACAATCATTGGCGGTATCGCTTTGGGATTACCAAATTACTTTTCAGTTTATTTTATTATTCAGGCCTTGCGAAGTAATGTCTTAGAAAGTTCGGACGTTTTTACCGTTAATAATGTCGCTATTGTTATGGCATCAACATTATTAGGCATCACCTTTTTTAAGGAAAAATTACTTCGGAAAAACTGGATTGGAATTATCCTTGCAGTAGTCAGCATCTTTTTAGTAGCTTTGGCGAAATGGTAAGAATTGCGACGGTTAACCCTGTACAATCTTACAGTAAAAACTAACATTATTTCTTCAGAAAAAGATACATATAAAACAATTACAAAACCTTCAAAGGAAGCACTCTTTAAAGATCGAGGCAGTAAGTTTTATGGATATGCTTTTCCTGTTAAAAATGAAACCCAAATTGAAGCGTATATTGAAGAGCTTAAAAGCAAACATCATAAGGCGCGCCATTGGTGTTATGCATGGCAATTAGGGAAAGAGTATGACAGGTACAGAGCCAATGATGATGGAGAACCTTCAAACAGTGCAGGAATGCCTATCTATGGACAACTACAGTCTTTTGATGTAACCAATACGCTAGTCGTTGTGGTTCGTTATTTTGGCGGTACTAAACTGGGCGTAGGCGGTTTAATTCAAGCGTATAAAACGGGTGCTCAAATGGCGCTGGAAAATTCAAAAATTGTAAAAAGAACGATTGACGAAACCTTTTTACTGAAATTTGAATATCCAGAAATGAACACGGTTATGCGAATTATAAAAGATGAAGATTTAAACATCGTTAATCAAAAAATGGAATTGGCTTGTGAGATAGAAATATCTGTTCGGCAAAAAGAAGCAGATCGCATTTTTGAATTGTTTCAAAATACCTATAAAATTTCTATTAAGGATTTAGAAGATTAATTCTCCTTTTCTAATTTTTCCAACAAATAATCTGGCGCTTTCCGTAGCTTATTCGTTTCGGTATCGATAAAAACCAAAGTTGTTGTCGCTTCAATTAAAAGCTCGTTAGATTCGTTATGAATTGCATATTCAAATTCAATTTTAACGGTTGGTAATTTCTTTAAAGTAGTGGTCACAGTCAATACGTCATCATATCGTGCAGGACGTTTATAATCTACATTCAAATTAACAACAGGAAGTTGTATGTTACGCTCTTCCATCCATTTATAAGAGAAGCCTAATTCTCGAAGCCATTCTGTTCTTCCTTGTTCTAGGTATTGTGCGTAATTCCCATAATATACCACGCCCATTTGATCAGTTTCTCCGTAACGCACTCGTATTTTTGTTGTCGATTTTTTCATAGATTTATGCCTTAGGTACCGAAGTTTTTTTGTAGTTTTAACGATAATGAAGTATGCACAAAAAAAACTAAAAATTCAATACCACATGTGTTTTTTTTTTCATTTTTTTGTTCACATATTTGTACCGTTAAGATACAGTAAAAAAGATGAACTTTAGTCTTTGCTTCTTAGCCGCACCAAAAAATTAAAATAAACTAATTACTTCAACAGTAACTATGAGCAAAACTGCAAAATCGGTTTGGAACAATTGTTTGTCCTTTATTGAAGATAACATCACTTCTCAGGCTTATAAAACTTGGTTCGAACCCATCAATGCGGTAAAGCTTACCGATAATTCATTAAGCATACAAGTGCCCAGTAAATTTTTTTATGAATGGCTGGAAGAGCATTATGTAAAATTATTAAAAGTTGCCCTTACGAAAGAATTAGGAAAACAAGCAAAATTGGTGTACGTAATTAGAATGGAAAATACGTATGGCAACAAGCAGCCTTTTACTGAAAAAATACCGAGTTCTAACCGCAGCCACATGCAATCGCAAGAAGTGGATGTACCGGTAAAAAATAAAAGCTGTCTCTTATACACATCTGACGCTGCCGACGACTCCTTAC
>CAJXPE010000113.1 GCA_913057965.1 uncultured Marixanthomonas sp.
ATCTACACGTAAGGAGTCGTCGGCAGCGTCAGATGTGTATAAGAGACAGACATAATAAACATAAAAACTCATTACTCATTACTCATTACTCATATCTGAATACTGAATACTGAATACTACAACATATGCTGAAACAAAAATTAAACAACCAAAACATCATCCTTGCTTCGGGATCGCCGAGGCGGCAGAACTTTTTTCAAGAATTAGGCATTCCTTTTACAAGCGATGTACGTAAAGTGATTGAAACCTACCCCAACGAATTAAAAGGAACCGAAATAACCGACTATCTAGCACAGTTAAAAGCTTCGGTTTTTAAAGAGCTTTCTGAAAATGATATCCTTATTACTAGTGACACTATCGTATGGAAAGAAGGCAAAGCAATGGAAAAACCCAGAGACGCTGCACACGCCAAAGAAATGTTAGCTGATTTAAGTGGCAAATTTCACGAGGTAATCACCTCAGTATGTTTTACGGGGGCTGACTTTCAAAAGACGGTTAATGAAACAACCCAGGTATGGTTTTCAGAGCTTTCTGAAGAAGAAATCAATCACTATGTCGACACCTATCAACCCTTTGATAAAGCAGGTGCATATGGTATTCAAGAATGGATTGGGTATATTGGTATTGATAAAATTGAGGGTTCTTTTTTTAATGTTATGGGGTTGCCCACACGATTAGTGTATAAAACGTTATTGGAACTTACCGCCAAATAATTAAAGTACTATTGTTTTTCAATATATTTACTAACAAATTAAAACGATGCCTAAACTATATATTCCCCGTATCTATACAATAATATTTTTCATCAGTATTGCTTTTTTTAGTTATGCGTGTAAAGACTCGGAACACAACCTAATTCCTAATAGTAATACAGAAGCAACCGATACCGTGGCGAATACCCGTCAACTACCGGAATCTTTTAAAGACTATTGGTATGCCGGAAAGGCAGAATTGACTTCTTACGAGCTTATGCAAGAACGCTATGGCGAAATCCGTCAAGGGATGGCAGTTACTGTGTTTGTTACTGAAGATTTTTTACCCGATGTTCAAGTAAAAGCCAATACACAATCCGGAGAGAATGTTTCCATATTAAAACTGAACACGACCAAGAAGTTTACCACCGGTATTTATCCATATTCCATTATGACGAGTACCTTTAACCCAGTACAGGAACAACAACACGCGCTTAAAGTCAGTAATTCGGTACAAGAATGGTGTGGACAAGTATATATGCAACTGAATAACAGAACAAAATTCGAACTACAATCACATTCGTATTTTGAAGGAGAGGCTGATCAAGAAGCAACACTTGACAAAACATGGTTGGAAGACGAACTTTGGAACCTTATCCGAATCAACCCAGAAGAGCTACCCACTGGTGATGTCATGCTTATCCCATCATTTGAATACATTAGACTTCGACATAAAGATATTAAAGCATATCAAGCAAAGACCAATTTAAAACAAGGCGATTCGCTTTCTATGTATTCTATTATGTTTCCAGCATTAGAACGCGAGTTGATTATTTATTTTAATAGTACGTTTCCGTATGAAATTGAGAAATGGGAAGAAACCAATGGCACCCAGCCCAACGACAGTACACGATTAAAAACTACTGCCTATAAAATAAAACGCATCCGCACCGATTATTGGAATTTAAACCGAAATAAAGACGCAGGACTTCGAGATACGCTAGGCCTTAAATAAGAATACTATGTTTATTGAAATCTATTTTCCGCAACTACTTAAATCTATTTTCATTGTAATTATTTTTCTAGTGCTTCGTTATACCGCGATTAGCGTAATTAAGCGCTATGCCAAAAAATTTGAACGCTTAGAACACCGAACGGGCCTTATCATGAAGCATGTAGATTTTGCAGTAGTCTTCTTTATTATTCTATGCTTAATTTTAATCTGGGGAGTACAAATTAAAGACCTTGGGTTGGTTATGTCATCCGTATTTGCAGTCATTGGAGTTGGTTTTTTTGCTCAATGGTCTATTTTAAGCAACATTACCAGTGGGGTAATTATGTTTTTTACCTTTCCGTATAAAATAGGTGATTATATAAAAATTCACGATAAAGAGTTTCCCTATGAAGGGATGATTGAAGATATTAAAAGCTTCCACGTTATGGTACGCACTAAAGGTAATGAGTTGATTACCTACCCTAATAGTATGATGCTACAAAAAGGCGTGACGGTAATTAAAGCAGACGATTACCACGAATTGACGCACGAAGAAGCCGAACACGATAAAAACATGACTGAACACGGTACTGATTAATTGTCTTAATCACTTATAAATAATATTGCTAAGGAATTGACATTAACTAAAAGGTTTTATCTATTGCCCAATTTTACTTGATTATTATCCTACTTTTTCTTTCAGCGGAATGAGCTTTCTTCTTTAAAAGAAGACTCCTTTTTTCACTATATATTTTGGTATCTTTGGTTCTTTCAGAAAAAAATATACCAACTCCTATGCGCAATTTTTTTACCGTACTGCTTTTAGTAAGCATAAGTACAACCGCCTGCTTCGCTCAACAACCCCAAAAACCAACTGCTTCTGAAATTTATCACGACCTACAGCAACTCAATTTCTTAGGGTCTGCTATGTACATTGCAGCACATCCAGATGATGAAAATACACGCTTAATTTCTTATTTGGTAAACGATGTACATGCCCGTACCGCTTATTTATCCTTAACGCGAGGAGATGGCGGACAAAACTTAGTAGGGCCAGAGATACGTGAATTACTAGGTGTCATTCGAACCCAAGAGTTATTAGCGGCACGACGTACCGATGGCGGACAACAGTTTTTTACTCGCGCTAATGATTTTGGCTATTCCAAAACCCCAACAGAAACATTGGATATTTGGAACAAAGAAGAAGTATTAAGCGATGTGGTTCGCGCCATTCGTAAATTTAAACCCGATGTGATTATTAACCGTTTCGATCACCGCAGTCCAGGTTCCACGCACGGGCATCACACTTCATCTGCTATGTTGAGTGTAGAGGCTTTTGATTTGGTAAACAACCCCAACAGCTATCCTGAAACAGCTAATACATTTGGTACGTGGCAACCCAAACGATTATTCTTTAATACAAGCTGGTGGTTCTACGGAAGCCAAGAAAAATTTGAACAAGCCGATAAAACCAACTTAGTGGAAGTACAAACCGGAAACTATTATCCTTCCTTAGGACTTTCCAATGGGGAAATTGCTTCCTTAAGCCGAAGCATGCACAAATCGCAAGGATTTGGTAGCACGGGTACCCGCGGAAATCAAAATGAATGGCTGGAGTTCTTAAAAGGTGATTTTTCTGAAGGAAACTCTAATTTATTTGAAGGTATCGATACAAGTTGGTCACGCATTGAAGGCGGTGAAACTATCGGCGGTATCTTATACCCTTTAGAGGAAAATTTCGACTTTAAAGATCCTGCTCGCATGCTGCGCCCATTATTACAAGCGTACGAATTGGTAAAACAAATTAAAGACGACCACTGGCGTACCATTAAAACAAAACAACTAGAACAGTTAATCATTGATTGTGGCGGTATTTTTGTAGAAGCTGTGGCAGAAACAAATTCCATTAACCCTGGTGATAAATACAAAGTAACTTTTGAAGCGGTAAACCGAAGTTCGTTTCCAATCGTATTACACTCTGTTACCACGTCCTCTGGGAAAACTATTTTAAATAAAAATACAACATTGGCTCCTAATGAAGATTTTACATTTGAAGCGAGCCTTACTTCAGAAAGCACTACCAATTCAGGTCCGTATTGGTTGCGCGAAAAAGGCACCTTGGGTATGTACAAAGCACCAAAAGCCTTAATTGGCGAACCAGAAACCCCAGCTCCCGAAAAAGTAGTATTTAATTTAGCCATGAGCCGAACCATGGTTCCTATTGAGCGTAACGTAATATACAAATACAACGACCCAGTAAAAGGGGAAGTATATCAACCTTTGGAGGTATTACCCGAATTAACTTCCAGTATTCCAGAGAAAGTAATCATTTTTTCATCTAAAGATGCTCAAAACATTCCTGTAACCATAAAAGCCGGACGTGATAATGTAAATGGTACGGTGCAATTAAACCATCCCCAGGGTTGGGAAGTCCAACCTGCACAACCTACCTTCAACATTGCTAAAAAGGGAGATGAACAAACCATTGTGTTTACCGTAAAACCTCCTAAAGAACAAAGTGAAGGATATTTAAAACCTTTAGTTTCCATGGGAGATCAATTTTTTGATAAAGAACTTATCACGATCGATTATGAACATATCCCCTATCAGCGAGTACTACTTCCTTCCGAAGCTAAAGTTGTACGATTAGATATTGAAAAAGAAGGGGAATCTATTGGTTACATAGATGGCGCTGGTGATGTTATTCCAGAGAGTTTACGTCAAATTGGGTATCAAGTCACCACCATTCCTCCTTCAAACATTACCTACGAAAACCTAAAGCAGTTCGATGCTGTTGTAGTGGGAATTAGAGCGTATAATACGGTACCAGAGTTGGCTTTTAAGCAACCTGCTTTTAATAAATATGTACAAGAAGGCGGTACGTTGCTACTGCAATACAATACCAGTCACCGAATGGTAACGGAAGACATAGCGCCTTACTCGCTTTCTTTATCAAGAGATCGGGTAACCGATGAGTTTAGTGACGTTACCTTTTTAGCACCCGAACATCCCGTGTTAAATGAACCTAACGAAATTACCCAAACCGACTTTACAGGCTGGGTGCAAGAACGGGGATTGTACTTCCCAAATCAATGGGCGCCTAAGTTTGTACCCATTCTAGGAATGCACGACAAAGACGCTCCCGAAACCAAAGGTTCTTTATTAGTAGCCGAATACGGTAAAGGACATTATATTTATACTGGGTTGAGTTTCTTTAGGGAATTACCAGCTGGTGTACCAGGGGCCTACCGTTTATTTGCTAACTTATTATCCTTAGGAAATTAATTATGAATGATCCAACCCATAAACCGGTTAAAAAGTGGAGTTACATAGCCGTAATCCTCCTTAATGCCGTGTACATTATTTTGTTTTATTTCCTCATGAAAAGCTTTTCCTAATGCAGCAAATCGATTGGATTGTTCTTATTGGAACCCTTGTTTTTATTGTGCTGTATGGTACATGGAAAACCCGAAAAAACAAAAACGTAAACGATTACCTGAAGGGTGGTAGTGATGCCAATTGGTGGACCATCGGTTTAAGTGTGATGGCAACACAAGCTAGTGCCATTACTTTTTTGTCCACGCCAGGGCAAGCCTTTCATGATGGTATGGGCTTTGTTCAGTTTTATTTTGGTTTACCGATTGCCATGGTGATTATCTGTTTGGTGTTTATTCCAATCTATCACCGTCTAAAAGTCTATACGGCTTATGAATATCTAGAAAGCAGGTTCGATTTAAAAACACGAACCCTCACGGCTATTTTGTTTTTAATACAGCGGGGCTTAGCAGCTGGGATTACCATTTTTGCACCAGCCATTATCTTATCGGCAGTATTGGGGTGGAACTTAACCTACCTTACTATCGGCATTGGGGTATTGGTTATTATTTACACCGTTAGTGGTGGAACCAAAGCGGTAAGCGTCACCCAAAAGCAACAAATGGCGATCATCTTTGCCGGCATGCTAATTGCTTTTTTATTGATCTTAAATTATTTGCCTTTAGACATTTCATTTACCAATGCCTTAGAGATTGCTGGTGCCAACGGGAAACTGGATGTGCTGGACTTTTCGTTCGATTTTGATAACCGCTATACATTTTGGAGCGGAATTATTGGCGGTACATTCTTGGCTCTCTCCTACTTTGGTACCGACCAAAGCCAGGTGCAACGCTATTTATCGGGTAAGTCTGTAAAGCAGAGCCAAATGGGGTTGATTATGAACGGCCTTTTAAAAGTCCCCATGCAATTCTTTATCCTTTTAGTGGGCGTAATGGTATTTGTGTTTTATCAATTTAACGCCTCTCCCCTGCACTTTAATCCTGCCGCGGTGGATGATGTAATGCAATCTGAATATGCCTCAGATTACCAAGCCTTAGAGACGGAAAAACAAAATTTGGATAAACAACTAAACAGTAAGCAGATTGCCTATTCGGTATCTGAAGATGCTACGGAAAAAGAACTATTATTAGAGGAAATACAAATAATAAATATTACTGAAGAAGAGCTGCGCCAACAATCACGCGATCTCATACAGGAAGCCAATCCTGATGCCGAAACCAACGATAAAGACTATGTGTTTATTCACTTTATCTTAAACAACCTCCCTCGTGGGTTAATTGGACTTTTATTGGCCGTTATTTTAAGTGCTGCTATGTCTTCTACCGCATCGGAGTTAAATGCGTTGGGTTCTACCACTGCAATAGACCTTTACAAACGAAACACCCCTGGAAAAGATGATAAACATTATATGAATGCCTCTAAATGGTTTACCCTACTTTGGGGTATAATCGCCATTTGTGTGGCCAGCGTGGCGAATTTGTTTGATAACCTGATTCAATTGGTAAACATCATCGGGTCTATTTTCTACGGAAACGTATTGGGTATTTTTCTATTAGCATTTTTCATCAAGTTTGTACACAGCAGAGCCACCTTTATTGCTGCTCTTATCACCCAAGTGGTTATTATTTATTTCTGGAAGATCGACCTCATGCCTTATTTATGGCTGAACTTGGTAGGCTGTGCCCTTGTAATGGGAATTGCCGTATTGTTGCAAGTGGTATTAGGTGGAAAAGGTAAAGAGGAAAAGTTAAATCCATAAAATTTATGGTTCTTCAAAATAAATTAACACCATTATGGATAAAGGCTATAGGTAGAAAACTGATCCAATAGTACATATTTGGCTTGTTGTTACTATTGGAACTACTGATGTAATTAATGATACATTTATTTATAATCTTGTGCAAAAAAGATTAAAGAAAAACTACATACAATAATGGCTGTATGCAATTGTTTATTATTGTTATTCAAAAATAGTATATGAAAAAACACTTAAAAGTAATTGATTTCAAGAAAAAACAGAAGCTCGTAGACTTTGTTAATACAAATTCTGATAAAACAGGTATCTAATCAATATCGACATCTCAAGTGTCTATAGATTTTACCCATTTTTTATGGAATTATGATAAATAATCAAAATCGTGATAGATCTTCGCAGATAAATCCAACTTGGAAAATTAATCATACAACCGAAAATACCCAATATACTGCCTAAACCAAAAGAAGGTTATTTCAATTTCTTGAAACAACCTTCTTAACTTTTATTATAACCTCAATTTACTTCTGCTGTGGCAACTCTCTAGTAAGCCATCCACTTCTGCTTGCTGTAGCGATTGCGTAGGGGGTAATCCAGAACAAACTGAACGTATATAAGATACTGTAAGTGTACGCCCAAAAAGATTCAGAAAATTTATATCGTTTAGCATAAAAAATTGCCTGAAAGCTTGATAGCACCAATATACTAAGTAACGTTGAACTTACAAATAGTACTGGATGCACTAAAATAAAGTATAGCATAAATAGTAAAAACGGGTAACACATAATTAGCTTAGACGCTTGGCTAAAGAATAATAGTCTTGAGCCTGCTTTAGATCCTTCTCTAAAATTTGTAAATACATACTTAGCCATTGCAATGTTTTCACGTACATTACTTCTACCCCATCTAATAAACATTTTATACAAGCCTTTGTATTTTTCAGGTACATTGGTATATGCATACGCGTTCCGTTGAAACAATACGTGATATCCTTGTTTTAATATCATATTGGTCATTGCTCGGTCTTCACCAATATCAGATGGTTTCCCCATAAAGGTTTGGTTAATCCATTCTGGTAAGCAAGCAAATACAGCCTTTCTACGATATGCGGCTAAAGCTCCTGGTGTACACAACACCGAATTTAATCTACTTTCAGCAGAACGTACAAACTCAAAACTTAATGTAAAACTTACATTCAACATTTTAGGTAATAATGCCTTGCTGTTGTTCAAAACCCTAATGTTACCGGCAACGGCCCCACACGTTTCGTTGGTAATAAATGGACTAACTAGGTTTCGTAACGTGTCGGCATTTACAACAGAGTCACTATCTACTGTTACAAATACTTCACCGTCACCTATATTAAAGCCTCTATACAAAGCGTGACGCTTTCCTTTATTTTCAGGTTGTTGGTATATGGCTACCCGGTCGCCTAATTGTTTTTTAGCTTCTTGCATCCAGTACCACGTGTCGTCTTTACTCCCATCATCTATCGCTAATAACTGAATTTTTTCAACAGGATAATCACTTTTTGCTAAACTTTTTAAAGTAGCCCATACTTGCTTCCCCTCATTATATGCGGGAACAATAACGGTTACGGTAGGCAGCTCATCATCGGTAACCGATGAAACTGGCTTATACCTAAAATATAAATAGAGTTGATAGATAAAGAATCCTGCTTTATACACAAATAACGAACTTGCTATCACAAAGAAAATAAGTCCCCAAGTGTTACTGAGACGTTCCATTCTAAACTGTGCAAAGTCATTTTGCATTTGGTATACCAAAAAAGCACCTCCTGCTAATAATAAAAAAGTGTTTATTAATACGAGTATTTTCCAAGTTTTACTCCCTCTCTCTGGCGATAAAGAGTTTGAATTTATTTTAGATTCTGAAGTAGTATTTTTAAGATTCATCTAGTTGTAATTCTGTTTTTGTTAGATTAATATTTTTCAATTCACTAATTATATGGCAATTCTTGTACCAATACAGTTTTAAAGGGGTTTTCAAGCGTTTTTTAGGTTTTAAAAAACAAAAATGTGTAATTATTATACAGTGCTTGTGTACCACTTGTATACCGGTAAACAACATTTCTTTATTTTACTTTACATATACTAAAACCTTCCGGTTAATCTAACACAAGAGAAAACTATAAGTTGAAGCGAAAAAAAATTATATATTTATTACTGGTTTCTGAACTATAAATTTTAAACAATTATATTTTCATAAAATAAACCAAACTCAGTATGGTTAGTAAATCCAAAAAAATATCTGAAAAACAACAAGAGGAATTACTCCTGTCTCTTATACACATCTCCGAGCCCACGAGACCTCTCTACATCTCG
>CAJXPE010000114.1 GCA_913057965.1 uncultured Marixanthomonas sp.
TACGAGATGTAGAGAGGTCTCGTGGGCTCGGAGATGTGTATAAGAGACAGAATTCTGAATTAGGGGTTCTTTCAGAAGAAAAAAGAGATTTGATAGCTACCGTTTGTGATGAAATTTTAGCTGGGAAGCATGATGATCAATTTCCATTGGTAATCTGGCAAACAGGAAGTGGTACCCAAAGCAATATGAATGTAAATGAAGTTATTGCTAACCGAGCACACCAATTGGCCGGAAAAAAAATTGGAGAAGGTGATAAAACATTACAACCTAACGATGATGTAAACAAGTCGCAATCATCAAATGACACTTTCCCTACCGGAATGCACATTGCTGCTTATAAAAAGATAGTTGAAGTAACCATTCCTGGAGTGGAACAGCTGCATAAAACCCTTCAGAAAAAATCTGAGGAATTTAAAGATGTCGTAAAAATTGGTCGTACGCATTTAATGGACGCTACTCCCCTAACCTTGGGACAAGAGTTTAGTGGCTATGCTTCTCAATTAGAGCACGGTTTAAAGGCATTAAATAATACATTACCACACCTTTCTGAATTAGCATTAGGAGGAACTGCTGTAGGGACAGGATTAAATACACCCGATGGCTACGCCGAAAAGGTGGCTGAACAGATTGCAACATTTACCGAACTTCCATTTATAACAGCGGAAAACAAATTTGAAGCCTTAGCCGCTCACGATGCGTTGGTGGAGTCTCACGGTGCTTTAAAACAATTAGCTGTTTCTTTAAATAAAATAGCCAATGATGTTAGAATGTTGGCCAGTGGTCCTCGTAGCGGTATTGGCGAAATAACCATTCCAGCTAATGAGCCAGGTTCTTCCATTATGCCCGGAAAAGTAAATCCAACACAATGTGAAGCCTTGACGATGGTTTGTGCACAAGTTATGGGTAATGATGTTGCCGTGACTGTTGGCGGTATGCAAGGACAATATGAACTGAATGTATTTAAGCCAGTAATGGCTGCAAACTTGTTGCACTCAGCTGAATTATTAGGTGATGCTTGTGTTTCTTTTGAAGAACATTGCGCTAATGGAATTGAGGCGAATACAGAGGTTATTAAAAAACAACTGAACAATTCCTTAATGTTGGTTACTGCCCTTAATACTAAAATAGGATATTATAAAGCTGCGGAAATCGCTAACACAGCACATGAAAATGGAACGACTTTAAAAGAAGAAGCTGTAAATTTAGGATATACCACAGCTGAAGAGTTTGACAAATGGGTAAAACCGGAAGATATGGTTGGAAAAAAATAAAACCTTCAACGCTATATAATTAAAGAGCTGTTTATTGAAACAGCTCTTTTTTTTGTGTTAAAATATCGATAAAGTGCAAAAAAGATAGTTTAAATGTATTTTTTATGTATATTTCCCTACCCAAAATACGTAAAACCTACTTTAATGAGACAGCAATTTACCCCCCTTACATTGTGTCTATTTTTATCGCTACTACTTGTTTGTCAAGTAAGAGGAGCCGATTTTAAAAAGACTAATCTTAACAAGGAAACCACTGTAAACACAAAGGATTCACAGAGTTCTCAACACTCGGAAATTTCAACAAAACACAGTGAAAAACTAGTCAATAAAAGTACTGATGCTTCTACAAATTCGGATGTATTTTTAAAAGATGCAGAGCTGTCTTTTGGAACTGACAATTTAATAAATTCAGATTTTTCCTACAATTCTGCCGATAATTCTTCTGGAAAATTGAGTGAAATTTCAGAAAAAATATTGTCCAATTCCTTTCAATATTCTGAAAATCCAAAAACACTATTTTATCAAGGTCTTTTTTACGGGTTTATTTTAATGCTGGTGTTACTAAATGGAACGAGTTACTTTATTTTTGATGAAAAGCTCTTTATATACTTTACAACTACGCTTCTATTATCAACTACTGTTTTATTCTATAATGATGGTTTATTAAATTTAGCGGGGATACATTTAATGGTTGAATCGTGGCTAATACAATCTACGCTCTTTTTTGCAGCTACAGGTTTAGCAGCTTTATTTTCATATAAATATTTAAATATTAAAGAGTTTTTTCCAAACTTAAAAGGAATAACAGTTATGCTCTTGGGAATTTCACTCGTTCTAATTGTGTCTGCGTGGATATCAAAAAATGAACTGCTTTCTTCAATTTCAAATACAGCTTTATGTATTGTATTAATAAGTTACTTTATAGCAGGAATGTCTCTTTTTAGTAAAAATAACTACGCAAAATTTTATGTTATTGCGTGCTGTATTCCTTTACTCTTTACAGTAGACTTTTTTGTATTTCAAAGCTTTAACATTGATTTTATTTATTCCGAAACTATTCATATGAAAATAGCTTTTATGGTCGAAGTATTGCTTTTAACCTTTGGTATTACATATAGAATGAGAGCCATAAAAGAGGAAGTTGAATTACGACAAACAGAAATGAGAATTTTTATAAAAAGAAAAGAAATGATGAACAGAGAAAACATAACCAACCTAATGAAGGATGAGTATCTTGAAAACTTAATTATGCAGTACGACCTCGATGGATTGGAGATTAAGTTGCTTCAATACATTTCAGAGGGAGTGGAAAATCCTAAAATAGCCCGAAAACTAAAAATGACCGAGGCTAATGTGGAAGAGCTTACCAATGATTTGTATGAGAAATTAGAGATTAGAGAACAAATTAAAGAAGATCACAGAATGGTAGATAATCAGCCAGATTATATCTACAATTAATTCCCCAAAAATTCCAAGTAAGCTGTGAAAAGGATAGGTTTAAAAACCTATCCTTTTTTTATTTTATAATGTTTCTTATAACTAAAATAAGATATCACAGTTAGTATTACAAAGAAGGTTATTACGTAGTAGATAAAACTAGGTGTAACTGGAACATCCCCACTTGCATACGAATGCAGTCCTGTAAGGTAGAAGTTAACACCAAAATAGGTCATCATAATAGTTGCATACGAGAAAATAGCGAAGACATTAAAAATCCAACGGCCTCGCAAACCTGGCACCAATCGTGCATGAATAACAAAGGCGTATACCATAATACTAATCAACGCCCATGTTTCTTTAGGATCCCAACCCCAATAACGGCCCCAACTTTCATTAGCCCATTGTCCACCCAAAAAGTTTCCAATAGTTAACATTACAAGACCAACGGTCAAAGCCATTTCAGTAATAACTGTAATTTCTTTGATATTGATATCCATTTTCTTCTTGTTCTTTTTATTGGTCAAAATCATTAACAACAATGCTGTTGCACCTAATATCATTCCCAACGTAAACGGACCATAACTAGCTACAATAACTGCAACATGTATCATTAACCAATAACTGTCTAATACTGGCACTAATGTTGAAATAGCCGGATCTAACCAGTTTTGGTGCGCCACCCATAAAATAATAGCGGCCACAAAGGCTGTTGACGCAATGGTAAGGTCACTTTTTCTACCAAAGGCCAACCCAAAGAAAACTGTTGCCCAAGCAATATAAATAATCGACTCATACGCATCACTCCATGGAGCATGACCACTAATATACCAGCGACCAATTAGTCCTAGCGTCATAAATATAAAGAAGGCCCAAATAATATATTTACAGATTTTAATAAGGGAATTTACAACCTTCCCTTCCCTGAAAATCTGAACAATGATAAAGACAAACATCAAAATACCCATTAGTGAAAAGTACTTGTAAAGCCTGTTAAAAATATCTACTTTATTGTAGGCTATTTCTGCAGTAATCTTAGTATCAGATGGCATGACTTCGCTTCCGTATTTATGCTGAAATTTATTTATACCCTCCAATACTTCTTCAGCTTGTGAGTAATCTCCAGTCTTTCTAGCTTGTTGAAGTGTTTTAAAGTATACCGGTAAAATATTTTGTGTTACTACCGAGTCGGTTCCTTTAAAGTTTGCTTCCTGAAGCTCTGGATAGGAAACCCATTTGTTGTTTTCGTCATTTGGAAGTGGGAATATCTTTAAAATAGTTCCGCTCAATGCTCGGTTCAACAAATACGTTTTTTCATAGATTTTAATAAAATCCTTTTCAAACTGATTTGGGTTTGTTTTACTGGTCGCTTCTTCTATATACGGTGCTATTTTGCTATTCCCGTTTTCGTCAAATAAGTCTATCAATGAAACTTCACTGGTTTCTTCTGAAACACCAATTACCCTTTTAATACTATCGTTTTTCCAGTCTAATTTCAGTAACGGTGTTTCTAACCATAAACGTGGAAATTCTGTCATAGAAAGAAAAACCTGATTAGCGTCCAATCCATGATATCCATCTTCTTTGCTTATTTTACGTAACAACTGACTCGCAAAAGTATGAACGGGTTTCATCCGCCCATTGTCTTGTATGACCAATCTCGCAAATTTAGCAGCGTGTTCTTTACTTACTGCATTGGCTTTAATAACAGAGTCCAACTGTTTCACCGAGGTTTCTTGGTGCATATGGGTTGTCACATTCGGATTTTGTTGTGCATAACCAGTTAAAGAAGCTACTAACAATGCAATCATTGTCATATTTGCTTTCTTCTTTTTAATTTTAGTAAGCGTACGCTCTAATTTTCCAAAGCGTGTGTTCTTGTCAAATAATATAGCCATTAACCCAATATATAATAAAAAGTAACCGATGTATGTAATCCAAGTGCCCCAAAAATCGTGGTTTACTGATAAAATGGTTCCGCCTTCGTCGGGATCAAAACCAGATTGGAAAAAACGATACCCTTTATGATCGAGCACATGATTCATATAAATTCTATAATCCATGGTACTGCCATCCTCTTTATTCACGGTTACTTTACTTTCAAAAGATTTATAGCTTTTTTCTGTTCCGGGATATTTATCAGCAATAAAATCGTTTAACGTAATGCTAAAGGGAAGATCATAGGTTTTTGCACCATAAGTAAGGTACACTTTTACCCCTCCTACTTCTACTGGTTTAGGATTGGGTGCATTTCCTTTTCCGCCTAGTAATTCTACTGTTTTAGTTTCTCCATTTGAAGTTACATCAACAATAAGTGCATTTTTATTTGTTTGCTCTTCGCTTCCTGCTTTTACAACTCCTTGACGCCCTTTCGTCATAGGATCTGGAATAACAAATGACATTCCCGCCATTTGATATAACGAACGCAACATCAAAGGTTGCACACTGTCTTTTGCTACCGCGCCTTTCTTTTGGTCGGCCATACGCATATAAGTACCTTCAAAAGGGGAAGCTATATCGTAACTTCCATCTTCATTATACGTAATATTGATGGCGCCTTCAGTGGGTTTGTTTACAGCAAATAATACATTGTGAATATTGGCTACCTCACCTACTTCCAACCAATGATCATGGCGGTTGCCATCTCCAGCTTCTACAACTTTTAAAAATTGTCCGCCATCTTCAGTCTCTATCAAACCTTCTTTTGCGTTCTTTATAAAATCTTTATAAGCAATGGTTACCGGTTGGTTATTGTAGTCGGTTTCAATTGTAAAATCGTTATCTAATCGTTCAGAAAGGCGTAATTTTTTAGGGGTTAGTTTTCTACGTTGTGCCACCCCATCAATCATATAATCGCCATCGATAAACGCTGTTAAATAGGTTTGTTCGGAAAGCAAGGTGTTTTCGGTTTCGCCTTCCCGAATATGAATCACTCCTTCGTACCCAATATAACGGGTAACAAAAGCTCCTATAATAATTAAGATAAAAGAAAGGTGTAGTAATAATGTTGCCCACATTTTTTTGGTGTTCAACCTATACCGGGCCATATTACCAAGGAAGTTAATTACAAACATTCCCATAATAGCCTCAAACCACCAAGCATTATAGATTAGTTCTCGACTATACGGGGTTGGTGATGTTTCAGAAGAAGCATCTAAAAAGGTGCCAATTCCCATGGCAACAGCAAAAACAATAAATAATACGGCAGTGAGTCTGGTAGAAAAAAGGACTGAAGCTATTCTTTTGATCATTATAGCGAATTTTGGCGCAAAAATAAGTATTTCAAGCCATATTTTCTACTGAAATCTGTTAATGAATTTCAGTTTATTTTGCCTTTGTTGTTCGGGCTTCAAATATTTTTAGATGAATAAAGGATCCCATATTTCGGGCTCTGTTTTTTGCTAATTGCGCTGTTTCTCCAACAAACAGACTATCAATGGTTTGAAACCATAAGTTTAACCAAACACCAAAATGCATTTCATTGATGGTGCCTTTTTGTTGTTTATCCACCTCCACATGTTTTGTTAAGGGGTTACCGGTATACTTCTTTTTAAAAAATAGGTTGCTCTCCCAAAAGTCGGTTAGTTTTTCCAAATGCTCGTCCCAATCGGTAATCACCGAATTGAAAATTGGTCCTAACAATTCATCTTTGCGCACCGCTTCATAAAAGGTAATTACCAATTTGTTTACGTCTTCTCTATTTTTTATCTCTGTTTTTATCATAACTACTTCCCCTACACAGGCAGAGGTCTTTTTAATCGCTTAAGGTTTAATGTGCTGATCTTGCAACAACATCTTTAATTAAACTAAATCGGTCTTGTTACGCATTATTTAGTTGATCTTGGAATTCGATTTTATCATCAACATATAATGCCAAGACTTTAAATTTTCTTTTTATTCCGTATAATCCAATCAACGTATTTTTTTCTTTTAGACGAATTATCACGTTATGGGGTTCCAATGCTCCCAAAAATGATAATTTCCGTGTTTCTTTATTAAACTCAATATCTTTTGATGAAAGCTCCACCGAATCTATATTTTTTAAATCAATAGTTGTCTCGGTCATAATTCCGTACCGAAGATAAAGCTTGTTATTTTTGATAGCGATTGGTCTTTTAAGCATCGATTTTAAAAATCCAAAAATCTGAATGCCTGAATATATGCTCACAAAAGTAAAAACCCATGCAACTGTTTCATTCCATTTTACCAATAAAGCATGAAATGTAACGGTCTCGATAGCTACAATGCCTATAATCGCAATCAATAGAGCTATCGTTCCGCTGTTTTTGTGATAGGTAAATTCATTGCTTTTCAGTTTACTTTTTTTCCAATAAATGAAACCATAATAGAAAACTGCAATTTCCGTCACTACAGGTATAACAGCAGCTTTGGGTAGTATTTCATAACAAGTATTTTTCAAGGTTGAAAAAAAGTCAAACGCTTCGCTTTTCTTTAATTTATAGTATTTTATTCCTTTTCTAATATTGTAGATTACAAATAATAACACGGATAATTCAACTATTGGAAGCACCCAAACCTTAAAAAGATTGAGGTAATATTGATTTTCTGTAGGAAGTATTAGCGAACAAGTTATAATACCAACAATTAAAAAAGGGACAACTGTGGTCTTTGGAATATTTGTTTTCCTAATTAGCAAAAAATACAGAATGGGTGCAGTCAACAATAAATCAAATGTAATTCCAATTGACATACCATTGGGATTAGCATTAAAAACCGAAGATTTTGCAAGGAATACCATCATCCCAATGATGGATAATGGTATTCCAAATATAAGTAGCTTTTTCTGAAGGTTTAATGCCGTATCCATTGATTATTTTTTAATATCCTTATATCAAGTTTATAAAGATAAGCAACACATTTACAACTAAACTAATACCGAGCAACCTAAATGAAAGCCGATACGGTGCTTGAGCCAACAAAGCTGCATTATATCCCATACATAAAGATACACAAAGCAATAATTCAAAAAAGGTAAGCATCGTTGTTCCCCCTGCTAAAATAAGCATCGCAGCGATAGAACCGATACAACTTTGAAGGATAATGGTCAATGGAACATACGCATAGTAATTTTCTTTAAACTCGGTCAACAAACTTTTTTCTGAAATCGTTTTCATAACTTTGGGTTTTTAATTTATAGTACAAAATTACGCCGACAGATACCTTCCAGTTTATGAGCCAAATCATATCCCTATGATTAACGAAAACATTTTGTTACAATACGATGCAGAAGTGATTAAATACTCGGCGAAAGAGACTATTTTTTCCGAAAACCAACGAGCTTTGTTTTATTTTCAAGTGCAGCATGGGGAAGTGAAGATGTACAACCTCAACGAGGATGGAAAAGAGTTTGTACAAGGTATGTTCACCGATGGCGAGAGTTTTGGTGAGCCACCTCTATTTGGTGATTTCAAGTATCCAGCATCGGCTATTGCTATTAGCGATGTACATATTATTAGATTGGGTAAAGTGGCTTTCTTTTCTTTGTTGAAAGAACACTTTGATATTCATTTACAAATGACGGCCACGCTTTCACGCAGATTGAGCTATAAGGCGATGATCATGAAAGAAATATCGGTTTACCCTCCAGAACACCGCGTGTTGACCGTAATTGACTTTTTAAAACAGAAAGATGGTAATCCTGCCAACTACCAAATAGAACTAACCCGCCAACAGATAGCAGACCTTACTGGGCTTCGGGTTGAAACGGTTATTAGAGCTGTTAAACAGCTGGAAGAAAATGAAGAAATAAAAATAATCAACCGAAAAATCCATCGGTAAAAAATCTAAAAAGTTAGTACCTTCGACAGTATGTTACACGTAGTTATTTTAGGATTTGGCAACATTGGAAGTAATCTATGTAATGCTCTACATAATTCATCACAAGTTTCAGTTGTTCAGTTATTTAACAGAAATCTAATTGAGTTACCTAACAAAATAAAGTCTATCCCGTTTACTTCAGATATTTCAGAAATAAAAGAGGCCGATGTTTATATTATCGCCATTCCAGATGATGCAATTGACGACTTTTCTGCTACCTTACCTTTTCAAGATAAATTGGTAGTGCATACGTCAGGAAGTGTGCCGATGCAGGCACTGGATGGAAAGAATAAAAAAGGAGTGTTTTATCCGTTACAAACTTTCACTAAAAACAATTTAGTCGATTTTTCTGAAATCCCTATTTGTATTGAAGCGGAAGAAGAAACAGATTTAAAGACGCTTAGAACATTAGGGGAAAGCATCTCAAACAAGGTGACGATGATTTCTTCCGAAGACCGAAAAAAATTGCATTTAGCAGCTGTGTTTGTCAATAACTTCGTGAACCATTTATATACCTGTCTCTTATACACATCTCCGAGCCCACG
>CAJXPE010000115.1 GCA_913057965.1 uncultured Marixanthomonas sp.
GATCTACACGTAAGGAGTCGTCGGCAGCGTCAGATGTGTATAAGAGACAGGAGAATATGTACGAAACCATGTATGCTGCAAGGGGAGTAGGTTTAGCTGCACCTCAAATAGGGCTTCCTATTCGTATATTTTTAGTCGATGCAAGTCCTTTTGCAGATGATGAAGATTTAAGTGAAGAAGAGCGCAAGCAACTTGAGGGTTTCAAAAAAACATTTATCAACGCGCGTATTTTGGAAGAATCTGGTGACGAGTGGGCTTTTAATGAAGGCTGTTTAAGCATTCCAGAAGTTCGGGAAGATGTATTCCGTCAGCCGGAAATCGTGATTGAATATGAAGACGAAAACTTTAAAACCCATAAGGAAACAATAAAAGGTATTGCCGCTCGTATTGTACAGCATGAATACGATCATATTGAAGGAATTCTCTTTACAGATAAGCTGTCACCGCTTAAAAAACGCCTGATTAAAAGTAAGTTAAGTAAAATTTCAGCCGGAAAAATTAGCATTGATTATAGAATGCGTTTTCCAAAAGCAAAAAAGAAACGTTAATAGCATTGCAAAGAATATTGAAACCGTGCATATTTGCAACTTTCAAAAATTGAAAAAGATAGTTTATGAGCTTAGAAAAAATTTTATCAATTGCCGGTAAGCCCGGATTGTACAAGTTAAAAACACAAACTCGTAGTGGTTTTTTAGCCGAATCGTTAATAGACGGAAAAAAAATAAACGTAAGCGGACGTCATAACGTAAGTTTATTGAGCGAGATAGCGATCTACACATTAACTGAAGAAGTTCCCATTAGAGAAGTGTTTTTGAAAATTTCTGAAAAAGAAAATGGAGGGGCGGCCATTAGTCATAAAGAGCCTAAAATAAAAATGGAAGAATACTTTTTTGAAATATTGCCAGATTACGATGAAGATCGAGTGTATCCTAGTGATATCAAAAAAGTAATACAATGGTATAACTTGCTTCAAAAAAATGAAATTATGGATTTTTCTGAATCTGAAGAATCTAAAGAAAAAGCTGCTTCAGAAGAAGAATAAGCATTTTAAATATTTTTTAAAAGAGCGATGTTTTATAAAAAGCATCGCTCTTTTTGTTGCTGTTAATCCTTTTTGATAACTCTTTTCAGTTTGAAAAATGATTTCCAGTAGCTTTGTTATAACCTTTTGAAACATACGTCATGAATTCTAGAAAAGACCAATTACAAGCTTTTGATCGTTTATTAAGTATTATGGATGAGTTGCGCGAACAATGTCCGTGGGATAAAAAGCAAACGATGCAGACGTTACGGCATCTTACTATTGAAGAAACCTACGAGCTGGGTGATGCTATTTTAGACAACGACTTGGATGAAGTAAAAGGGGAGTTGGGCGATTTACTGTTGCATATTGTTTTTTACGCTAAAATAGGGAGTGAAACCAAGGATTTTGATATTGCCGATGTCCTGAACCAGATCTGTGAAAAATTAATTCATAGGCATCCGCATATTTATGGAGATGTTGATGTGGCCGATGAAGAAGAAGTAAAAAGAAATTGGGAAAATTTAAAGCTGAAAGAAGGTAAAAAGAGCGTATTGGAAGGTGTTCCTAAATCACTTCCGGCATTGGTAAAAGCGAATAGAATTCAAGATAAAGTAGCTGGAGTAGGTTTTGATTGGGAAGAACCCCAACAAGTTTTTGAGAAATTAAAGGAAGAATTGGAAGAGTTACAACACGAAGTAACAGAAAACAATGCAGATAAAATAGAAGCCGAATTTGGCGATGTTCTTTTTTCAATGATTAACTATGCCCGCTTTTTAAAAGTAAATCCTGAAAATGCTCTAGAACGAACTAATAAAAAGTTTATTAACCGATTTCAATATTTAGAAAGTAAAGCGAAAGAAAAAGGCATTGCTTTAAAAGATATGACGTTAGGTGAAATGGATGTCTTCTGGGAAGAAGCGAAGCTTTTATAATTATTAAGCAGAAAAGACAATCAATCTTTTGTCAATACTTACCTCAGAAAAATTAAAATTCTGCTGTATCCAGTTGATTGTTTTTTCAGTGTAAAACACGACGTGTGTTTCATCGTTTTTATAATACCAATTCTCAAAATCTATAGCCTCAGAATACATTTCAGTCATACAATATAATTTGCCATCAGGTTTTAATAGCTTTTTCAGAAGAAGGAATTCTTCATTAGGATGATGAAAATGTTCCATCACCTCACAACAAACAATATAGTCATAGGATTGCTGTAATGCTTTATGGTTTGAATGAAAAAAAGTATCATATAAGGTTAGTGAATATCCTTTTTCGGAAAGCATTTCAGTAATTACAGGTCCTGTGCCAGCACCAAAATCTAACCCCTTAGCAGTAACGGAGAAGTCGTGCTCGATAGAGTTTACAATTGGCGTCACAAAGCTTTGATAGCCAGAATCGTTCACATCATTATTATGACTTAGATACCGATTCCGCTCCTCTTTTAAAGAAATGTAATGATTTGGATTTTTATATAGTAGCGCACATTGATTGCATTGAAAAACTTCAATGCTTTTATCTATAAAAAAAATGATGCTATCTGTGCTGCTGCATAAAGGACAAGGAGCCATTTTAAGCCTCTCTAACAGATTTAATTTTCGTAAGCTTTGCTTTCCACACTTCTAATTGTTCTTTGTGCTTCGCGATGTTATTATGAACTTCTTTCACTAAAGGATTGTCATCCTCCACATGTTTAAAGAAACTTAAGTTATTTTCCAATTGTCGAATTTCATCTTTTGTTTCATTTATTTTTTTCGAAATAAAGAAATGCTCATTTTTAAGTTTTCGCTCATCATCTCGATTGCTAAGTGTGTTTAGCTTGTTTTCAAATTTAATAAGTTCGGCATCTTTTTTACTCACGTCCAATTTACTAAACAAACCATCTAATGTTTTATTAAATTTTTGTTCAATATTGCGCTTTTTATAAGGAACACGACCAATTTTTTTCCACTCGTTAATGTTAGATTTAATAGTTTTTAAATCTTCTTTGTGTTCGCCCGAAAGTTCAAGATTGTTCATTTTTTCAAGCAATTCTTCCTTAGCTTCCAAATGTTCTTTTTCCTCTACTTTTTCTTCGTCTTTTTGAGCGTGTAGTCTATCAAAGTAATGGTTACAAGCTCCTTTAAACTGTTTCCAAACTTTATCACTGTATTTTCGTGGAACGTGACCAATTTTTTTCCAGTCTGCTTGTATTTTTTTCATGAGTGGAGTAGTGGCTTGTAAATCTTCACTATCCTTGTTGTCTTCAGCTATTTTTACAAGTTCCCGTTTCTTTTCAAGATTGGCATATTGTTCTTTTTTCTGGTCTTTATAATACGCATTTTTAGTTCTATTAAACGTACGGGTTGCATCTTTAAAAGCATTCCAAATTCCTTTATTTAAAGCTCTTGGTACTTTTCCAGCGGCAAAGTAAGCATCTCTCAATTCTTGTACTTTCTTAATTGAGTTCTGCCAAGCTTGATGGCTAGGTTTTGTGTTTTCTGTAACCTGCTTTATTTGGTTTATAAGGTCTTTTTTTACCTCATAATTGGTCTCGTATTCTTTTTCTTGTTCTTCTAAATGTGCGTGACGTTTGTCGTGGATAACTTTAGTAGCTTCGCTAAACTTGTCCCAAACATCTTCACGATATTCTTTGGCCACTGGCCCTACATCTTCTTTCCACATTTTGTGGAGCATCTGTAATTCTCTAAAAGCCTTGTTTACATTTTTTTCTTGTGCAAGTTCTTCGGCACGACCAATTAATTTTAGTTTTTGCTCCAAGTTATGTTTGAAATCCATATCACGGAACTCACGATTTAAATGCAGAAAGTCATAAAAATTTTCAACGTGGTGGTGATAGTTGTTCCAAACCAGATTGTATTTGTCACGTGGAATTGGTCCCGCCTCGTGCCAGCGGTTTTGTATGTCTTTAAAGTGATTGTAGGTTTTGCCCATGCTCTCTTCGGCATTTAGCAGGCCTTTTAACTCTTCAATAAGTTCTTGTCTTTTTTCAAGATTGGCTTGAAGGTCACGTTTTAAATTTTTGTAGTATTTATTGCGTTTTTCTTTATAATCGAAGTAAAGGGAGTTAAACTCTTTCTTTAACGGCGTGGTATACTGAAAGTCGATAATGTTTCCGCCATCTGCTAAAAACTCTTCTTTCTTTTGTTCTAAAAGATCATTGAATTTTGAATTAAATTCTGACCGAATTTCCTCTACTTCGTTTTTTATTTTTTGAACAGGGTTATTCTTTATTAGCGATTTAAATTCGCTAATCAGCTCTTTTTCTGAAAGCTCACTGTAATCTTTTCCTTCGTCTTCGTCGTCCTCTTCTTTTTCCTCATCATCTGAAGACGTTACTTCTTCTTCGTCATCAGTTGATTCCTCTTCATCTTTCGTTTGAGTGTTTTCTTCTTTTGAAGAAGCTTTTTTTTGTTCTGAACTTTCATTTTCTTCAGAAGAATCTTCAGCAGTAACTTTTTCTCTTGGAGCTTCGGTTTTAGAAGATTCATCCACTAGGGCATTTTCCAATACTTCATTTTCATCCTTAGCATTAGTTTCTTCTATATTTTCAGCTGTCTCTCCTACTTTATTTACCGAAGTAGTTGAAGTTTCTGTATTTTCTGAAACTGTTTTTTGCTCTTCTTCCTTTGCCGTTTTTTCGTCAGACATATTTTTCAATGTTTAAGTTCTTTATTGATAGGTTGTCAAGATACTAACAACTGAGCAAACTGCAAAGGCAGACCCTTTATTTTGAATGGATTTAGATGAATTCTATGAACGCCAGATGCTCCAAGCCTTTTTTGCTTGATACTCCAACATTTTTAGTCCATTGCTTGTTTTAGCTCCTTGAGCACGGCCTAACTTTAAAAACTCGGTTTGAGAAGGGTTGTAGATTAAATCAAAAAGAACGTGATCTTCGGTAATAAATTGATATGGAATGTTGGGGCATTGGGTTATGTTTGGAGTGGTGCCTAATGGCGTGCAATTAATGATTAAATAATGGTCATTAATAATGCTTTTATTTAAACTTGCGTAGGTAATGGTAGCTTCGGTTTTGGTTCTAGACACAATTTTATAGGTAAACCCCATCGTTTCTAAAACATATTTTACAGCTTTTGATGCTCCTCCTGTACCTAATATTAATGCAGATTTTTCTTTTAATGGTAGAAAATTAGCAAGTGCTTTTGCAAAACCATAATGATCGGTATTAAAACCTTTTAAGCTTCCATCGTTCTGAAATTTTATGGTATTTATAGCTCCTATTTCTGAAGCTTCTTTATCAATGCGGTCTAATAATGGAATGATACTCTCTTTGTATGGAATGGTAACATTTAGACCTTTGAGGTTCTTGTTTTCAGAAATAATTTTAGAAAACTCATCAATCGTTTCAATATCAAAATTTTGGTAGGTATCCATTCTATCTTCTTGTTCAAACTTTATGGTAAAAAAAGTTTTTGAAAAAGAGTAGGAAATGTTTTTTCCTATAAGCCCATATTTAGCCATTTTTTCTCAGTCTAATTTTTTGGTACCAATCTAAACTTAACACAATCAGTATACCTACGAAAATAAATAAAATAGCCCAAAGGGTGTCGAAAGAAAATTCTGATGGCCAATAGCGATCATACCCTGTGATAATTTCACGCTCATTGGCATCATATTTTACATTTCCGAAAGCATCTAAAGCATAGATTTTTTCTTTCCAAGGCCAAACAACTCCTAATGATCCTGAAATAAAACCAATAATTACTGCGTATGTAGCCTTTTTAAAGCGTTTTAGCACGTATGCTAAGAGATGCGAAAGCGATACCAAACCAACTAAAGAACCCAATGAAAATGAAGCCAATACTTTTAATAATTTAATACGCTCGGCATTATTGGTAAAGCTGAAATTTAATTGAACAACTTCAATGAAAGTATCATACAGCGCATTTACCGAATCTACCAATAACAACACGTAATTACCTAACAGAATTAAAATAAACGATCCAGAAAGTCCTGGTAAAGTCATTCCTGAAACACCAATAATACCACAGAAAAAAACGAAAATTAGGTTACTGTTTTCTTTTGCAGGTTCTAGAAAACTAATGCTAACACCAGCAATAATACCGCATAAAAGATAGGCGATGTATTTGCGGTTCCAATCCCCAAAATCTTTGGCTATGTAGTAAATAGAACCAATAACCATTCCAAAGAAAGCACTCCAGACAAGCAGTTCATAATTCAGTAATAAAAAGTCCAATATTTTTGAAACACTGAAATAACTAATAATCATGCCCAAAACCAAGAGACCTAAAAACCGTCCGTTTATATACCGGTAAAAACTCCGAAAGCGACCATCGAACAATAAACCAATTGCTTTTCGGTTAATTTTTTGAAGAGAATAAATAAATTCTTCATAAAAGCCAGCGACAAAGGCAACCACACCACCGGAAACTCCCGGTACTTTGTTAGCTGCACCCATAGCAAGCCCTTTAAGGACCAGCCACATTTTATCGCTAAACGACCTTTCTTCGTACATTTACTGTCTGTTTTTTGAAACCGCCACACGCTCTAATATAAAAATACTTAAAAAGCCTAAAATCATAAAAATAAGCGCATATAGTATTTGTGGGTCCTCCGGGTATTGTGTGGGCATTATACTCCGCTCAATAAAAGGTACTTCTTCTCCGTGAGAATCTACTCGATATTTTAAAACTTCTTTCCATGGCCATATTTTATTAAGTGCACCCACCATAAAACCGGTTAAAACTGCCAAAATTAAATTTTTGTGGTTTTTAAACATCCAATTTAATACCCTTGAAAAAACCTTTAAGCCTGCGATGGCACCTATTCCAAAAATGAAAATTTTAAATAAAGCTTGTGATACAAGTTGCCAATTAAAATTAGAGATTCCTTCGCCTAATTGTGATATGGTGCCAATAATGGCTGTATAAGCTCCAAGAAGTAATAATATAAACGCGCCGCTGATTCCAGGTAAAATCATAGCTATTATGGCTACAAACCCAGCAAAGAATAAAAACCAAGTGCTATCTGCTGTGCCTAATGGTTCTGCCAATGTTATGAGATATGCCAATACGGCTGCAATAATTAAAGCCGCACCCGTGATTACATTCCAACTGGTAACTTGTTTGCCGACATATAAAATGCTAGCAATTACTAACCCAAAAAAGAATGACCAAACTAAAATGGGGTGATTGCTTAACAACCATGTAATTGCTTTGGCGAGTGATAAAATACTAATAGCAACTCCAGAAAAAAGTGCCACTAAAAAAGATAGATTATATGTTTTCCAAGCAGTAGAAAGATTTTCTTTTTTCCAAGTTTTAAAAAAACCAAGGTCGAGTTTATGAATTGTTTCAATTAACTCTTCATAAATACCTGAAATAAAAGCAATAGTTCCGCCTGAAACTCCAGGAACTACATCGGCTGCACCCATAGCGAGACCTTTTGCAGTAATTACAAGGTATTGGGTAAAAGTACGTTTTGGCATAGGTTTGATTTACTTAAGCCAAAAATACGAAAATTACAAGGAAGGGTTTTTGTGTTTTTCAATTATTTGTTGAACCGATGGACGCCCGTAAAAGTTTGGAAATAGTTCCTCGATAATAATAACATATTCTGGATTGAATTTTAATCCATTTTTTAAATGAAAAATAGCTTTTCTCTCTTCAGTTAAAACATTGTATAATCCTGCGAACCTGAATTCTATTTCAGCATTTTCTGGGTAAAATTCAGAAGCTTGCAACAAGTTTTTTACTGCTGCTCCATATTCTCCTAGTTTTAACAACAAGTCGCAACGCGTAAGCCAGGTATTAAGTTCGTAATTTCCTAATTCTAAAGTTCTCCGGTAGCCGTGTTCTGCTTCTTCAAATAATTGTAGCCTAAAATTAATTCGCGCATAGCGTTTCCAATAGCGTACATTTTCACTATCTATATTGATTGCTTTTTCAATATAATACAATGCTTTTTTATAGTCTTTATTTCTGAAATAATAATCGGTAATAGCAATCCAACCTTTGTCTAACAGACCGTCTTCTTCTACACATTTGGTGTAAAACTGAAGTGCTAATTCTCCATCTCCTATTTTTTCGTAACATTTACCAATTCGCAATAAAGCAAACGAAGTTGGATCATCTAGTCCTAACGTAATTGAGTAACTTTCAACAGCTTCTTCGTATTTTTTTAGCTTCTCTAAAACTTTACCTTTTTCTAAATAAGCACCAATAAAACGGTCATCACTTATTATAGCAAAATCAAAAGCTGCGAGTGCTTTTTTAAAGTCTTTTAAAATGTAGTATTGTTTTCCTACTTGATGCCAAGCCACTTCGCTATATGGATTTTTATTTAAAAAATCGTTTAGGTAATCGATAGCGAGTTCGTGTTGTTCTAGAAATTCAAAGCAATAAATAATATTGTATAACGCTGAGTAATCTTCCTCATCATTTTCTAAGCACTTCATAAAGAAGAGTTTGGCATTTTCAAAGTCTTCCAAGAACAGATATTCCATCCCAATCAGAGACATAACGTCATTCTCATCATTGGTAATTTCCAGCGCTTGTTCTAATAACTGGATTGCTTTTGTATGTTCATCGCGACGAGAAAGAATATTTGCTTTTTGTATATATACTTCTTGGTTAGACTGTTCCAATGAGTATAGGTCATTTAGCAAAGAATCTGCAACGTCTAACTCGTTTTCAAAAATGTGCATTTCTATTTGAAACAATTTCAAATTGGTAGCCGAAGGGTGTTGTTCCAGCCCTAATTTGGTTGCCTTTTTTGCAAGGGCAATTTTTCCGTTTTCAAGATAATATTGAATAATGTCTTCAAACTCTTCCGAATCGAAAAAAAAGACACTATTTGTCTTCAACATAGATTCAAAGCGGGAGAGGGAGAAGTTGTCATGCTCGTTTGGAGGTAATTGCATACGGAACGTTTTACGGTTTCTTCTATTTTAAAGATACTAATGTAATGGGGTATTCAATAGTTATGCCGTGTTTGTTGTTAACAGGCTTATTAACCTGTCTCTTATACACATCTGACGCTGCCGACGACTCCTTACGTGTA
>CAJXPE010000116.1 GCA_913057965.1 uncultured Marixanthomonas sp.
GCATACGAGATGTAGAGAGGTCTCGTGGGCTCGGGAGATGTGTATAAGAGACAGACCCCTAAGGATGGAGAAGTGCTACTTAAAACTAAGTATGTTTCTGTAGATCCTTATTTACGCGGAAGAATGCGTGACGAGAAATCGTATATAGAACCCTTTCAACTCAATGAACCGGTAGAATCGGGTATTATTGCTGAAGTTATAGAAAGCAACTCGGATGATTTTAAAAAAGGGGATTATGTAAACGGTATGTTGCAATGGAAGCAATTTCAAACCTCTAATGGAAAAGGCCTTCAAAAAGTGGATGGCAGCAAAGCACCATTATCTGCCTATTTAGGTGTTTTAGGCTTAACTGGAATCACCGCATTTTTAGGTCTCAAAAAAATTGGAAAACTAGAAAAAGGGGAAACATTATTGGTTTCTGGAGCATCAGGTGCTGTAGGAACGGTTGTCGGTCAAATAGGAAAAATAAAAGGCTGTAAAGTAGTTGGTATTGCCGGAACCGACGAAAAAATAAAAACCATTAAAGAGAAATTCCATTTTGATGAAGGCATCAACTACAAAACCACCGAAGATATGAGCAAAGCTGTTGCAACAGCTTGCCCCAACGGCGTAGATGTATATTTTGACAATGTGGGAGGTGAAATATTAGATGCCGCTATGGCAAACATTAATAGAAAAGGTAGAATTGTAAATTGTGGCGCGATTTCTCTATATAACGAAACCAAACGCCCTACTGGCCCAAGACACGAAACCACATTGATTAAAAAAAGTGTGCTCATGCAAGGGTTTACCGTGCGTGATTTTCAAGAGGAGTTTGGCGAAGCCGTTCAACAATTAGCTACTTGGCTGCAAGAAGATAAGTTAACATACACAGAAACTATAGTGGAAGGCTTTGACGAAATACCACAAGCCTTTATCGATTTATTCGACGGAAAAAACAAAGGCAAGATGATTGTAAAAGTATAACCATTCTATAAGCCTATATTTTATTAAAGACTTGCTAAAGCCTACGTTAAAAGCCGTTAACGTAGGCTTTTAGTTTTTACTCTCTTTGTAACTTGCAGTTATGGAAAAAGTATTAGTAGTGGGTGCCAATGGTACCACAGGAAAAAAAATAGTAGATATATTAGATAAATACAGAAACTATGAGCCTGTCGCGATGATTCGTCATCAAGATCAGGCGGAGCAATTTAAAAAGAAAGACATTGAAACAGTCATGGGCGATTTGGAAAAAAATGTAAGCCATACTGTAACACGAATTCATAAAATTGTATTTGCAGCCGGTTCTGGCGGAGGTACTTCAAAAGAAAAAACTACAGCTGTTGATCAAGAAGGAGCAAAAAAATTGATTGATCTTGCTGAAATTGCTGGGATTAGAAAATTTGTCATGCTCAGTTCTATGGGTGCTGACAACCCAGAACAAAGTGAAGATTTACAGCACTATCTAAAAGCCAAACAAAACGCAGATGAACATTTACGAAATAGCGGAATGGAATACGCTATAGTACGTCCCGGAGCATTGACAGATGATAAAGGCACAGGTAAAATAAAACTAGCTAAGAAATTGAACGAACGCGGAAGCATTTCTCGTGAAGATGTTGCCGAAACATTGGTTGCATCTCTTCATGACGATATTGCCACCAACAAAACTTTCGAAATTTTAGAAGGTGACACCGAAATTGACGATGCCGTAAAAACTATTTAGAATCGAAAACCGAAATAAATATTTAAAACCTCACAGAGATATTAATTCCTGTGAGGTTTTATTTTTAAAGATATGGTTGTACCATTTTCAATTGCTTCAGAATGATTAAAAAAAATAGGATTTCCTTTATAATTGCCTTCAATTAAAAAATGCGTTCCTTTAAAGAAAGAAGTAGATACGCTAGCTTCTATATTTGTCTCTTCATCTGTAACTGCTACTTGATGCGGTAGCAAAATTATTTTTTCTGAAGAACTATTTTGCGAAGGAAGCACCGTAACATCGCCAAAAAATCCGGCTTGATATTCGGTTTCTAGATTGTTATAAATAGTTTCTGGTTTCCCGAAGCGTTCCATCTTCCCTTCTTTTAACAGTAACAATTCATCTGAAAAAGCGAGTGCTTCTTCAGCATCATGCGTGGCAGTGATGCAGCTTATATTTTCTTCTTTTAAATACTTAAAAAGACTTCGTCTCAATTTATTTTTTCGAAAGGTATCGATACTGCTAAAAGGTTCGTCCAACAATAATAATTTAGGGGCTTTGGCGAGTGCTTTAGCTAAAGCAACCCGTTGTTTTTGTCCGCCACTGAGGTACTTTACTTTTCGATTGGCAAAAGCTTCTAAATCGACTACTTTCAACAAAGTGTTTACACGATCACTTTCTTCCTCAGGATTCAAACGAGGTAAATGCTCCGCGATGTTTTCCTGAACGGTGGTAAAAGGCATCACGTTCAAATCTTGAGCAACTAATTTCATAAATGGTTCACCAGGAATGAGGCTGTGATTGGGACCTTTTAATTGTTCGCCGTTCCACGAAATAGTTCCATTTTCCAGATGCAACAAACCATACACAAGATGAAGCAAGGTGGATTTTCCACATCCACTTTCGCCTAAAACTGCAAGATGGTCTCCTTGTTTCAGTTCAAAGTTAATACTCTGAAGGATTTTTTTTGAGTCGTATGAAAATGTTTGTATAGCTACGGACAGCATAAAAAATTATATTGAAAAAGGTTGCCAACCGAGTTTAAAACACATTGACAACCTTTTATATGAAATTAATAATAAGTTACTCTTTAACTTTTTCGTTCACTTTTTCAGGTAAAACCTCGTAGCCCATATTGTATAATGTAAAACCAAAAATATCAGCGTATTGGTCAATGGTTTTACTTATCGGTGTTCCAGCACCGTGACCTGCATCGGTTTCAATTCTAATTAAAACTGGATTTGAACCGCTTTGGTGTTCTTGCAGTTCGGCAGCAAATTTAAAACTGTGAGCAGGTACTACACGGTCATCATGATCGCCTGTAGTAATCAAGGTGGCAGGATATTCTACACCATTTTTAACATTATGCAATGGCGAATATCCTTTCAAGTATTTAAACATCTCCTCACTATCTTCGGCTGTTCCATAATCATACGCCCATCCAGCTCCAGCTGTAAATGTGTGATAGCGTAACATATCTAATACGCCAACTGCGGGAAGTGCTACTTTCATTAAATCGGGGCGTTGTGTCATGGTTGCCCCAACTAACAATCCTCCGTTAGAGCCGCCACGAATGGCTAAGTAATCTTTTGACGTGTAGTTATTATCTATTAAATATTCAGCGGCAGCAATAAAATCGTCAAATACGTTTTGCTTTTTCATTTTTGTCCCGGCTTTGTGCCATTCTTTACCATATTCTCCTCCACCCCGTAGATTTGGCACCGCATACACACCGCCTTGCTCCATCCAAACTGCATTGGTAATGCTAAAACTTGGCGTTAAGCTTATATTGAAACCACCATAACCATAAAGTATGGTTGGATTTTTCCCGTTTAGTTCAATTCCTTTTTTGTGAGTAATGATCATCGGTATTTTTGTACCATCTTTTGAAGTATAAAAAACTTGTTTGCTTTCGTAGTTTTCAGGGTTGAAATCTATTTCAGGTTTGCGGTACAATTCCGAAGTTCCTTCTTCTATATCATATTTGTAAATGCTTCCTGGTGTTACATAATTGGTAAAGCTGTAATACAATTCTTTTTCATCTTTTTTGGCTCCAAACCCACCAGCGCTTCCTACACCTGGTAGTTCTATTTCACGTACTTTGTTACCATCATAATCATATTGATATACTTTTGAAACGGCATCCACCATATATTCTGTGAAGAAATAACCCCCTCCTCTTGATGGGCTTAGCACGTTTTTAGTTTCAGGAATGAAGTCTTTCCAGTTTTCTGGTGTGGGATTAGAAGCATCCACAGTCACAATTTTTTTGTTCGGTGCATTTAGGTTGGTTACCAAATACAATTTACTGCCGTCGTTGTCCAACAAGTACGTATCGCTATCGGTATTATCTAAGATTGTTACCAACTTACTATCCGGTTTGGTTAAGTCTTTTAAAAACAATTTGTTTCCAGAGGTAGACGTACTAGCGCTAATGGTAAGATAGTGATTGTCTTCAGAAACACTCCCGCCGATATAGCGGTGTTTTTCGGCTTCCGTTCCGCCAAATATCAATTCGTCTTCTTTTTGAGACGTTCCCAATTTGTGATAATACAATTTATGCTGGTCGGTTTTCGCAGAAAGCTCACTCCCTTTTGGTTTGTCATAACTTGAATAGTAGAAACCTTCGTTTCCTTTCCAAGACAATCCACTAAATTTTATATCAATCAATGTATCTTCAACAATTTCTCTGTCTTCCACATTCATTACGAGCACTTTTCGCCAGTCGCTTCCACCTTCAGAAATACTGTAGGCACTTGTCTTTCCATCTTCAGAAAAACTAAGATTTCCTAACGAGATAGTTCCATCGTCTGTAAAGGTGTTTGGATCTAAAAAAACCTCAGCGGTATTGGGATCTTCTCCAGTTTTGTACCGATAAACTACATATTGGTTTTGTAAGCCATCATTTTTATAAAAATAAGTGTAATCGCCTTCTTTAAATGGAGCGCCTACTTTTTCGTAATTCCAAAGCGTTGATAAGCGTTCTTTTAAAGCATCGCGATACGGGATGTTCTCTAAATAACCATACGTGGTTTTGTTTTCACGCTGCACCCAATCGGCAGTTTCGTCGCTCATATCGTCTTCAAGCCAACGATAGGGATCTTTTACTTCGGTTCCAAAATAAGTGTCTACGGTATCAACTTTTTTTGTTTCGGGGTACGTCACTGTGATTGATTTTTTTTTAGATTCTTCCTTGCAAGCCACAACGGTAAGGCCAATTACAATAGGTATGATTAGTTTTTTCATATAAAAATAATTTAGTAGTCGGTAAATGTAGTAAAAACCACTTTTGTAAACTGTTATAAGTTTGTTAGTAATTTCTTCAGAAGAAAATCAATACTGAAACAACGGTCTATATACTTTCCAATACTTATAAATTAATATCACATTGATAACGGTAATAACAATAGCGCCACCAATGCCTGGAAGGTCTAAAAACAAATGGAACAATACTATATTAACGGTTATGGGCGCTAATAAAAGTAACGCAAACGGCACCCATTTTTTGATTATTAATAATAGGCCGATAAAAACTTCAAAAACGCCCACAAGTTGTAATACATAGCCGGTGGCTTTTAAAGATTGCATAAAGTTAGCTGCATGTTCCGGCAATTCGGGCATGGGCATAAAACCGATAAATTTATTGAGACCAAAAATGAGCAAACCCAACCCAAGGATGATGCGCAGAATAGTTGTGAATGTTGAATTCATAAGAGTGGTTGTTTAGTGTTTCTTTAAAGATACTGAAAAATAAAAAACCTCGATACCAAATTGTTGATTTCGAGGTTAAAAGCTTTTTTTTAATTCGTTTATACCAACGTATTGGTCACTAAATATTCAGCAATTTGTACCGCATTGGTTGCGGCCCCTTTTCGTAAATTATCACTCACAATCCACATATTTAATGTGTTTGGTTGGGTTTCATCCCTTCGTAAGCGACCGACAAACACCTCATCTTTGTTGTGCGCATAGACTGGCATTGGATAGGTATTGGTGTCTGGATTGTCCTGCACTGTAATTCCTGGGGTATTGTGTAATTCCTTTCGAATATCCGTCAGGTCAAAATCGTTTTCAAACTCCACGTTAACAGATTCGCTATGTCCACCAGCAGTTGGAATGCGCACTGCAGTTGCCGTTACTGAAAATGTACGATCGTTTAATATTTTTTGTGGCTCACGTGCTAATTTCATTTCTTCTTTGGTGTAACCATTAGCTTCAAAAACATCGCAATGTGGTAATGCGTTTTTATGAATTGGATATGGATACGCCATTTCGCCTTTCACGCCGGCCATTTCATTTTCCATTTGTTGTACCGCTTTTACACCTGTTCCTGAAACAGATTGATAGGTAGAAATAACCACACGCTTCATCGTATATTTTTTATGAAGCGGTGCCAATGCCATTACTAACTGAATAGTTGAACAATTAGGATTAGCGATGATTTTATCTTCTTTAGTTAGCTCAGAAGCATTAATTTCTGGAACAATTAATTTTTTATCTGGGTCCATTCGCCAAGCGGAAGAATTATCGATAACCGTAGTACCCGCTTCGGCAAATTTTGGCGCCCAATCTAATGACGTATTGCCCCCAGCAGAGAAAATAGCGATTTGCGGTTTGGCTGCTAGCGCATCTTGTAACGAAACAATTGTATACTTTTTATCTTTAAAAGCAATCTCTTTTCCTACAGATCGTTCCGAAGCTACGGGCAACAAGTTACTAATTGGAAAATTTCGTTCTTCGAGTACTTTTAAAAGGACGGTACCCACCATCCCTGTGGCACCAACAACAGCTATTGTCATATTTTTCAATTTTGATGTAAAAATACATAGTATGGTTTGATTTTTTCTGAAATAAAACCAAAAAAAGACCCTTCGAAACTTTTAGTAACGAAGGGTTTAATTAATATTAAATAATTAAGTAGTGTAGCGGTTTCCCAACTAAAATTAGGAACTAAAATTGTTTACTTATTTTGTCTTTTTAATTCATCACGAATTTCTGCCAACAATTCTTCTTGCGTTGGCCCTTTTGGTGCAGCTGGTGCTTCTTCTTTTGGCTTTTTAGTTTTGTTATATGCTTTAACTATCATGAAAAGCACGAATCCTACAATAATTAAATTGATAATAGCATTAATCCATCTACCATACATGATCGCGTTTTCAGGTTTAACTACTTCGCCATCAGATCCTACAACTGCCTGATCCAGCACTATTTTCATGTCAGCAAAGTCGAGTCCACCAGCAAAATGACCTACAATTGGCATCATAATATCAGTGGTAAATCCTTTTACTACTAGGCTAATAGCTCCTGCAAGGATAACAGCAACGGCCAAATCGATGACATTGCCCGTCATTATAAATTTCTTGAATTCTTTTAACATGTTGATTGGTTTTTAAGGTTAACAACAGCTAATTTAGTTAAAAACAAGCTTACAGTGTTTTTATTTTCGACAAATAACTCGTTTTACACGCTGTGAAACACCTGTGATAAGCTCATACGGAATGGTATTAATTACTTGAGAAAGCTCATCTGCAGATGGGTTTTCGCCAAATACGATTACTTCGTCACCTTCCTGGCAATCAATATCGGTAACATCGACCATAATCATGTCCATGCAAACATTTCCCACAATAGGCGCTTTTTTTCCCTCTACCGTCACCCAACCTTTTCGGTTTCCAAAAATACGTTTTATTCCATCAGCGTGACCTACAGGTAAGGTTGCTGTTTTTGTAGTTTCAGAAGCTTTAAAAGCACGGTTGTACCCAACAGTTTCTCCCTTTTTTACCGTATGAATTTGTGAAATTACCGTTTTTAAAGTGGCAACGGGTTTTAGATGCTTATTTTCTTCTGGGTCGTTCCCAAAACCGTATAAACCAATTCCAGTACGCACCATATCGTATTGCGCTTTGGGATAGTTTAAAACCCCAGATGTGTTTAACATGTGACGCAATGGCTTATAATCAATTTTTTTATTAATTTTTTCTGAAATATCCTTGAATTGAGCTATTTGCGACTCAGTAAACGCTGTTTCCGAAGCATCTTCACTCGCCGCCAAATGACTAAACATCGATTTAATTTTTACACTTGAAGTTGCAGCAAATTTTTCAGCAATAAACTCAATATCCTCTGCAATAAAACCTAATCTATTGAGTCCTGTATTAAACTTTAGATGAACGGGATAATTAGTAAGCCCGATTTCTTCAGCAAAATCAATAAACTGTGTTAGCATGGAACGTGAATAGATAGCGGGTTCCATGCAATGATCGGTAATTTTTTTAAACGTTGCCGGTAAAGGATGCAACACTAAGATAGCCGTTTCAACACCAGCTTTGCGTAATGTGATTCCTTCATCTGGATAAGCAACTGCAAAATACGAAACACCTAAACTAATCAACTCTTTCGAAACCGCTACCGAATCGCTTCCATACCCAAAGGCTTTCACAACACCCATTACTTGGGTGTCTTTATGTAATTTTGAAGTAAGATACCGATAGTTTTGCGCCAAGGCGTTTAAATCTATTTCTAGAACGGTTTCGGTTGCTTTTTGCATAAATTATGCTTGCTTTTTAGGCGGTATTTGTTGCGGATCTTTCACTTCCATTTTTTTTACTTTATCCCGTAGCACAGCTTTATAATATGCTGCACGGCTTAACGGTTCGTATTCTTCGGTTTCACCAAGAAGCACCAAATCGTCACTTTGAGATTTTCTAAAACTATAATTAGCGAGATTCCCAGTACGGGTACAAACGGCATGTACTTTGGTAACATATTCTGCCGTAGCCATTAAATTGGGCATCGGGCCAAAGGGGTTGCCTTTAAAATCCATATCGAGTCCGGCGACGATTACGCGAATCCCTCGGTTTGCCAAATCATTACAAACCTGCACAATCTCATCATCAAAAAACTGAGCTTCGTCAATACCAATCACATCACAATTATCGGCGAGCATCGGGATGTTTGCTGCTGCGGGAACGGGAGTCGATCGAATTTCGTTACTATCGTGCGAAATCACTTTTTCCTCATCATAACGAATGTCGACAGTCGGTTTAAAAATCTCTACCCGTTGGCGTGCAAATTTAGCGCGTTTTAGCCTACGGATGAGCTCTTCCGTTTTTCCCGAAAACATAGAGCCACAAATAACTTCAATCCAGCCAAATTGTTCTTTTTGATTAACGGTATTTTCAAGAAACATATTTCAATTTTAGAATAAAACGCAAATCCTTGACGTTTTCATATAGGATGCGTAAATTTAACAAAACAAAATACAGTAGGAACACATCATTTTAAAAAGTTATGAAGAAGAAGCTGAGGGAGCAGATACAAGCATTGATAGAAAAACTTTCAGACTGTCTCTTATACACATCTGACGCTGCCGACGAC
>CAJXPE010000117.1 GCA_913057965.1 uncultured Marixanthomonas sp.
GCTCGGAGATGTGTATAAGAGACAGGTTTTAAACAGTCTTATTCTATAAATAATTGATATTTTACGAAACCGTTTTCGGTTGAAATTTTAACTATTTTTAACATAAAATCAACTAAAAATGAATTAAAATATTATTATTGTTTAAGATTAAGAGTTAAATTATTATGTTATTGATAATAAAAAGCTTCTTAATTACTCAATTAACAAAAACTAATTAACAACAATTATGAAAAGCAAATTTTTAAAAAAATTGTTACTTTCTTTTATTTTCCTTCTGGGAAGCGCCGTATACGCGCAAGAAGTAACAGGTACTGTATCTGAAGGATCAGAGTCATTACCAGGAGTTAGTATCCAGGTTAAAGGAAGTACTGTAGGTACAGAAACCGATTTTGACGGGAAATACTCCATTATGGCAAATGCTGGAGATGTATTAATCTTTAATTATTTAGGCTACAAACAAGAAGAAAGAACTGTAGGTTCTGAATCTGTAATTAATGTAACCTTATCTCAAGACACAACATCTTTAAATGAGATTGTGGTTGTAGGGTATACAACACAAACTAGAGGAGATATTTCTGGTTCAGTAGCTTCAGTTGATATAGCGGAAGCTATGAAAGTACCAGTAGTAAATGCTGCAGACGTTTTACAAGGTCGTGTTTCAGGTGTTAATGTTGTGAGTTCAAATTCACCAGGTGGTGCTCCAAAGATTACCATTCGTGGTTTTGGAACAACTAACAACACAGATCCATTGTATATTATAGATGGTGTTCAAACTACAGACGGAAATATCCTAAATAGTATTGATCCAAGTAACATTGCACAAATGAATGTTTTAAAAGATGGGGCGGCTGCAATTTATGGTTCGAGAGCATCTAATGGAGTAATTATTGTAACCACTAAAAGTGGTGGGTACAATCAACAAAAAGCAACATTTTCTCTTGATGTATACTCAGGTACTTCGCAAGCTAGTAACTTACCTAGTCTATTGAATGCAAATCAGCACATGAACATGATTCGCCAAAGTTTGGTAAATGATGGAGCTGCGTTAACGCATCCTCAATATGATCCAAACGGTACGGGTACTTTTACAGTTCCAACACAACTACTTGGAGTTAGCCAGCCAGTTACTGTTCCTGGAGCAGGGAATAATTGGCCAGCTGCAGTAACACAAATTGCACCAACAAGCAATGTAAGTATGTCATTGTCTAATGGTTCTGAATCTGGAAAATATTTTATGTCTTTGGGTTATTTAAACAGAGATGGTATTTTATTGAATACTGGATTTAAACGTTATACATCTCGTTTAAACTCTGAGTTTAAACTTTTAGACAAATTTACTGTTGGACAGCATATGAATGTCGCTTGGTCTGATGGTAATTCTGGAAATAGTGAATCTTTTCAAAATGCCTTACGTAGCAGTCCATTGATTCCTGTCTATGACGACAATGGAGGATATGGAGGTACTTACAGCAATTCTGCTGGTTTAGGAAATGCTAGAAACCCAGTAGCTCAATTAGCTCGTGGTAAAAATGATTTTAACAAGTCTATGCGTCTTTTTGGAGATATTTATGCTGAATTGGAACTGATTGATGGTTTAAAGTTGAAAACAAGTTATGGTATTAGTACGAATAACTTTGACAGAAGAACTTTTGCATCTTTAGATCCAGAGCATTCTGAGCCTTTAGGAACAAATACTTTAATTGTGCAGGATGTATCTAGTTTTGATTGGACTTGGACAAATACATTAACTTACAATACTTCATTTGGAGAGCACAATATAAATGGACTATTAGGAGTAGAAGCAGTTAAAAGCACTGGTGTTGGAAAAGAGGTTCAAGCTTCAGGTTATTTATTCGAATCACCAGATTTTTATACTTTAGCTAATGGTGGGCCATCTAATGTAAACTATGCTTATCAATATGAAAGTTCTTTATTCTCTGTTTTTGGTTCTGTAAACTATAATTTTGCTAATAAGTATTTTTTAACGGCAACCTTACGTAATGATACTTCTTCTAAATTTTTAGGAGATAACAAAAGTGGTCTTTTCCCATCTGCAAGTATTGGTTGGTTGGCTAGTAAAGAAAACTTTTGGCCTACAGATATTGCAATTAGTAGATTAAAATTAAAAGCATCCTACGGTAAATTAGGAAACCAAGACGTTCCTGGTAACCCGACAATTAATCAATCTGAATTAAGTAAAGAATTTTCTTTTTATGGAATCAATGGTAGTGCGATCTCAACAGGTGCTAAAATATCTGATGTTGGAAATCCAGACTTACGCTGGGAAACTTCAATTAGCACTAATTTAGGTGTTGAATTAGGTTTTTTACAGGACAAACTATATGTGTCTGCAGAAGTTTATAAAATAACTACAGACGGATTGATTAACAGAGATAATACAGTAATACCAACAACTGGCCCTGATGCTAATGCTCCTTTTGTTAATCTTGGTGAGATACAAAATACTGGATTTGATTTAGGGTTAGGTTTTTCTGACAATACAGCTTCAGGATGGTCTTATGGTGTAGATATGACACTTTCTGCTTATAAGAACGAGGTTGTTTCTTTAGAAACAGGAACTCAAATTGGTAATAGCGGTTATAGAGGTGGTGCAATTACAAGAACAGAAGTTGGACGTTCTATCTCTGAGTTTTACGGTAGAGTTGTAGAAGGTTTAGATGAGAATGGAAGATTTATATACAAAGAAATTGACGGAGTACCTGGAATAAATGATAGCGATCGTGAATATATTGGTTCACCACATGCAGATTTTACCTATGGTATTAATGCAAGAGTAGCTTATAAAAATTTCGATATGTCAGCATTTTTTACTGGTTCGCAAGGAAATGATATTTATAACTATAATAAAATATATACTGATTTTCCTACATTCGTTGATGGTAACAGAAGTACAAGAGTTTTAAATTCTTGGACACCAACAAACACCAATACAACGGTTCCCGCTTTAAGTCAGTCTATTTCTAATTCAGAAACAAATCCTAATTCTTACTTTGTAGAAGACGGTTCTTACTTGAGATTGAAAAATATCCAATTAGGATACACGTTGCCAGAAACGGCTCTTGATAAATTGAATATGTCTTCTTTAAGACTTTATGTGCAAGCAACCAATTTATTTACAATTACTGGTTATGATGGTATGGATCCTGAGGTTATTCAAGGAGGTAACTTAACTTTAGGTGTAGATGACCAAACCTACCCATTTTCACAACTTTTCACCTTTGGTGTTAACTTAAAATTTTAAAAACATGAAAAATAAAATAGTTTATTTATTTATATTACTTACTGCAGTTATTGCATGTAGTGATGATTTTACGGAGCAAACAGCCTTTGGTTCTTTAAGTGATGAATCTTTAAAGAATGCAGATGGAATTGATTTATTACTAATTGGAGCATACTCTATGTTAGATGGCCATAGTGCTACAGGAGGAGATGACTGGTTTAAGGCTGGTGATAACTGGTGGTTTGATGTAATGTCAGATGATGCACATAAAGGGAGTACAGATGGAGATCAAGCAGATTTATTTTTATTAGAAACCTATGATTGGGGTTCTGCGAATCCTTATACAAGTGGTAAATGGAGGGCTTTATATGCAGGTGTAAATCGTGCAAATTCAGTACTTGCTCAAATTGGGTTAGTTACAGAAGGAGATTTTAGTCAACAACTGGCAGAAGCACGTTTCTTAAGAGGTTTCTTTAATTTAGAATTGCAAAAAATATTTGGAAATGTATCTTATATTTCTGAGGAAAATTTTGCAGCACTTGAATTTAACCAACCAAATACAGGACCTATCTGGGATAAAATTGAGGCTGATTTTGAATATGCAGTAGCAAATTTACCAAACACTCAAGGTCAAGTAGGTAGAGCAACTGCATGGGCAGCGAAAGCTTTTTTAGGGAAAACACACTTATACCAATCTGATTGGGCTGCAGCGTACACTTCTTTAAACGATGTGGTTACGAACGGGCCTTTTTCTTTAAATGCAGAATTTACTGATAATTTCAGAATTGCTGGAGACAACAGTCCTGAATCTCTTTTAGCGATTCAATTTACAGCAGATGAAACGACTTCTTTCAATGGAAACCGTGGTGCAACATTAAATTTTACAGGACCAAATGGTTGGTGTTGTGGTTTTTACCAAGCATCTCAAGATTTAGTAAATGCATATCAAACTGCAGCTGGTTTGCCATTGTTAGATACTTACAAGACTTCGGATGTTGCAAGTGATTATAATATTAACTCTAGTGATCCATTTACATTGCATGCAGGGCCTTTAGATCCAAGATTAGATTACACTGTTGGAAGAAGAGGAATTGAATACAATGGGTACGGTGTTCACCCTGGTAAAGACTGGATACGTGCAAGTTTTGCTGATATCTCTGGTCCTTTTATGACAAAGAAAAATGTATATAACAACGGTGAAGATGCGAATCAAGGAACTGGTGGATGGGGTGAGCAACGTTCTGGAATTAACTACCACTTAATGCGTTTTGCAGATGTATTATTAATGGCGGCAGAAGCTGCTGCAGAGACAGGTAATACAGCTGTAGCTTTAAACTATGTAAATCAAGTTAGAAATAGAGCAAAAAACATGACCTATGTTAAAGATGCAGCAGGTGCAGATGCAGCAAATTATGTAATCGAACCTTATGCTTCTTTTCCAGATGCGGCTTACGCTGTAAAAGCTGTTCGTTTTGAGCGTCGTTTAGAATTAGGTGTAGAAGGACATCGTTTATTCGATTTAAGAAGATGGGGTAATTCTGCTAGTGTAATTTCTGAATACATTTCAAATGAAGCACGCACAATAACACCATTTGGTGTAGCAGCAAATGTATACGAAGCAAAACATGATTTATCTCCTATACCTTTGAACGCTATTGATCAAAGTCAAGGTGTAATAAAACAGAATACAGGATATTAAATTAATTATTTGAATTATTTAATTACTAGAAGCAGTGCATTATATCTAATGCACTGCTTTTTTTGTTAAAAAGTATAATACTTAAGGTGATATGCAACTAAAAGTGCGTCTAAATTCTTAAATTCGTTCTTATTAAATTTCCCGAAAATGAAACAACTCTTTTTTTTATTGATTGTAATTACTTCCTTAACTTCTTGTAATAATACGTTGCAAAAAGATAAAAATTTTAAACAATTAAATGCAAACCAAACAGGCATTGCATTTTCAAATAATTTAACAGAAACAAAGGAATTAAATTATTTAAATTATGCCTATATGTATATGGGCGCAGGGGTTTCTGCAGGTGATTTAAATAATGACGGATTAATTGATCTGTTTTTTACCGGGAATATGGTTTCTAATAAATTATACCTCAATAAAGGAGAATTAAAATTTGACGACATTTCAGAGAAAGCTGGTGTTTCAGGTGATAATCGATGGTTTACAGGTGTAACCATGGCAGATGTAAATAATGACGGTTTTTTAGATATCTACTGCTCCGTAGGTGGGAAATTTAACCCAAAAGAGAACTTACTATATATTAACAATGGAGATTTAACTTTCACTGAAAGTGCAAAAAAATATGGCATAGATGATATTGGAAATAGCATACAAGCTACCTTTTTTGATTATGATCTTGATGGTGATTTAGATTTGTATGTTGCAAATTACCCACCAACAAAATTTAATGCCCCAAGGAGTTACTATCAGTTTAAAATGCAAAATACTACAGATGTAGAAACCGATAAATTGTATAGAAACGATGGAGATACCTTTACGAATGTAACTGACATTGCAGGAGTGCGCTCTTACGGTTTGTCTAATAGCGCAACAATTGGAGATATAAATAATGATGGCTGGCCCGATATCTATGTTTCTAATGACTTTAGCATGCCAGATTACCTTTACATAAACAATAAAAATGGCACTTTCACCGAACAAGTTAAAGAGGTAACTAAACAAACCGCATTTTATGGAATGGGTGTAGATATTGCCGATTTTAATAATGACTTGCTTTTAGATATCATTCAAATGGATATGGCACCTGGAGATAATCGCAGGTCTAAAGCGAACATGGGAAGTATGAATCCTGACTTATTTTGGGGAACGGTAAATGCTGGTTTTGGTTACCAATACATGCAAAATATGCTTGATTTAAATAATGGTACCACACTTAATGACGGCTTGCCAGATTTTAGTAACATTTCTCGTTTGGCAGGTGTTGCAACTACAGATTGGAGCTGGGGACCACTTTTCGCTGATCTTGATAATGATGGTTGGAAAGATATTTTTATCTCTAATGGTACCCGTAGAGAGATAAATAACAAAGATTATTTTGAGGCATTAAAAAAAGAACGGGTCACGGCAGATGTATTATTGGAAAAAACATTGGCCATACCCTCTGAAAAAATTGATAATGTTGTCTTTAAAAATAATAAAGATTTAACCTTTAAACAAGTAAATGATGAATGGGGTTTAAGCTTTAAAGGATTCTCTAATGGCTGTGTTTATGTTGATCTTGATAATGATGGCGACTTAGAAATTGTAACCAATAACATTGATGATTATGCAGCAGTTTTTGAAAATAAAAATGTAGAAAATAATCATCATCTTACTTTAAGATTTAACGGTCCAACTAAAAATAAATTTGGTCTTGGCGTTAAAGTTACCGCAATTTCTGACGGACTTTCTCAATATCAAGAAATGACATTAACACGAGGGTTTCAATCTTCTGTTGCACCACAATTGCACTTTGGACTAGGTAAAATAGAAAAAGTTGATCGTTTAAAAGTGGTTTGGCCAGATGGAAAGGTACAAATACTTTCTAATGTAGATAAAAACCAAATCTTAACAATAGATTATCGCAAAGCAACACTGCCTTTATTAGCTAGTGAAACGCCAAAATTAGCAACGCTATTCTCCACAGAAGAAGACACTTCAATTATAGTGAAACACCAACATCTCGAAAATGTTTATGACGATTTTAAAACAGAAATACTACTACCGCACAGAACCTCTATGTTTGGCCCAGATGTTTCTGTAGGCGACTTAAATGGAGATGGATTAGATGATTTTATCGTTGGAGGAGCAGTCTACAATGCAACAACTTTGTATTTCCAAACTTCAAAAGGTTTTGTAAAACAAGAAAACATAGCGATAAAAAAGGATAGTGGTTATGAGGATTTAGGTAGCTTAATTTTTGATGCCGACGGAGATGGAGATAATGATATTTACATGGTAAGTGGTGGGAATGAATTTAGTGCAGATTCAAAAATGCTACAAGACCGTCTTTATATTAATAATGGCCAGGGTAATTTTACTAAATCTACAGGTGCATTGCCCGAAATGCTAACAAGTGGTTTAAGAGTTTCTAGTGTTGATTATGATAAAGATGGTGACTTAGATTTATTTGTTGGTGGTAGATTAGTACCAAAAAACTATCCTTTGCCTGCCAATAGTTACATTTTAGAAAATGTAAGTACTAAAGGAAAACCTAAATTCATAGATGTAACTAAAAAAATTGCACCAGAATTGGAAGGATTAGGAATGGTTACTAGTTCTCTTTGGTCCGATTTTGATAATGATGGCCAAATAGATTTAATAGTTGTAGGTGAATGGATGCCAATTACAGTATTTAAGAACAACGGAGGTTCGTTTAAAAACATCACCAAAGATTTAAATTTAGGCGCAACTACGGGTTGGTGGTTTAGCATAAATGAGGGCGATTTTGATAATGATGGCGATTTAGATTATATAGTTGGAAATCTTGGATTAAATTATAAATACAAGGCAAATAAAGAGGAAACATTCGATATTTACGTAAACGATTTTGACAAGAATAAGTCTAATGATATTGTGCTTAGTTATTATAATGGTGGTGAAAAATTTCCGGTAAGAGGTCGAGAATGTTCATCACAACAAATACCAGCCATTAAGAAAAAGTTTAAAAATTATGAAACCTATTCTAATGCAACTTTAGTCGATATATATACAGAACAGGACTTAAGCGCATCGTTACATTACCAAGTAAACTCTTTTGCAAGTGTGTTTTTAGAAAATAAGGACAGTGCATTTATTACACATGAATTGCCTATTGAAGCTCAATTCTCAAGTATCAATCAAATTTTAGTTGATGATTATGATAAAGATGGAAATCTAGACGCTATCATTGCCGGAAACCTATACGTATCAGAAGTAGAAACTCCAAGAAACGATGCTAGTTTTGGTTACTACTTAAAAGGAGATGGGAAAGGAAAATTTAAAGCAATTCCTCCCAGTAAGAGCGGTTTGTATATCAAAGGAGATACCAAAGATATGGTGGAAATTAAGATTGGAAATAAAAAGTATATAATCGCAGCAAAAAATGACGACTATCTTCAGTTTATAGAAATTAAACCTTTATAAAAATTTTCTTTTTAAACATGATATACCCAAACCCCACATAAAAAAAGACGGCAGTTAAACCATATAAAAGAGAAGAGAAGTTTGCTGATAAAAAGGAGTGCACAAAAATAGTTTCATATAAAAAACTATGAAGCGTATGTTGTCCTCCTATTTTAATTAGATACATAGTTTTAGAAATAAAACTTGACAAGAAGTAAATGGTAATTGCGTTCATGCCCACATACTTGAATATATTGCCAAATTTAAGTCCCTTGATGTCTTTTAAATAATAAATAAATGCCAGAATTAAAGTTGCCCAACCACTAGTTACTAATACAAAACTACTACTCCAAATTGCTTTATTTATTGGAAACCAAATATTGAAAATATATCCAGAAACTAAAAAAGTAACTGCAGCTAAAGTTAAGTATTTAATTACATTGCGGTTATCGAGTAGTTTTCCAATTAAAATACCATAAATACAGGTTACTATGGCTGGTAGTGTACTTAATACTCCCTCAGGATCGTAATCTACTTGCCACATGTGTTTCCCTAAAATAGTAAGATCTATATAATTAGCCCAATTATTGGGTGCTCTATCAAAAGATGGTAAAGTTCCGTTTGGTAAAGGCACAAAGCCTAAAAACCTGTCTCTTATACACATCTCCGAGCCCACGAGACCTCTCTA
>CAJXPE010000118.1 GCA_913057965.1 uncultured Marixanthomonas sp.
TTCTTCACCTTCGGCTTCGCAGTAGTTTAAAAAATCGTCCCGAAGTTCGTGGCTCAACTCAAAAAACCGATTATGGACACGCTTTTGAGCGCCGCGACCTTTTAAATGGTTTTCAGAATTGGACATAAAAAAACTTTGAAGTAAATTAATACTCCAAAGTTAATTTAATTAATGGAAATAATCCTTTTTATATTGGATTTATTCCTTTTATTTTATTGCCGTCTCGAATGCTTTCTTTCCACCAACGACCGGAATTTCAATTTTTGTATCATCAAGATCAATCGTCAATTCAGTGCCAGCCTCTGGTAACAGTGTGAATTTGTTGTCACTTGAAAAAATCATCAATCCTATCTGCTGACCCGCCGGAATCAGTTGATCATCTGGAATAAGATCAAAAGTCAATTCGTAAAACTTGCCAGGTTTTAGGGGTTCGCTTTCCGTGAGGGATTTATAATTTTGCGGATCTGCCCATCCTCTTGTGATGATGTTATCGGTCAATTTGGCTTTTTTGTCGTTGTTCCAAGGCAACGAAACCATCCAAACGGAAAGGTTTGCTGCGGGTTTACTACTTGCTAATTTAATTTTTAACGTTGATAACCCTGAAAGATGCACGTCTTCTTTTAATATAGGCGTGACAAATAACAATCGGTGTTTGGAAGCTTCCAATTGTGCCAACGAATCTCCTGCAAAAGTATAATCATCCACTAAGGTTTGTTTACCCTGTTTTTTTGCTTTTTTGGTGGTTAAAGCCCCCGTTTTCAGTCCGTCATTATGCAAATATAATGTAACGTCTTTAGCATCCGGATTTGGATAATTGGCGTAGGCAGTTGGGTTATCGTTTTTATCATTTTCACGGACAATGTACGCTTTTGGGCCTTTTTCAATTCCATTGTCAATTCCAAAAAGGTATTTGGTAAACCAACGATTCATCATTGATACCGGTGGCGGTCCGCCGTGACCATATTGATGGTAATAAATCTTTACGGGAAGTCCTTTTTCTTCCGCGGCCTTATAAATTCGGTAACTGTGTTCTGGCATCACGTTCCAATCGTTAAAACCGTGTGACATAAACAACGCAGCTTTCATAGGTTTCATATCGTTTAAATAATCACGGCCAGCCCAAAATTCATTATAATCACCCGTTTTACGGTCAATGCCGTTTCTTATTTCGGTATCACGATACACTGAATCGGCATACGCTCGTTTAGACTCATCACCGCTATGAATGAAATCGTACAATACATCTACGTCTTCACCTAAATATCCACCAGGTGAACGCACTAAGCCATTTGATCGGTAATAGTGATAATAAGAAGTATTTGGCGCAATAGGAATAATCGCCTCCAACCCTTCAACTCCCGTTGTAGCAGCCGCAAGTGGCAACGTTCCGTTGTACGATGTTCCCGTCATCCCAACTTTTCCAGTAGTCCAATACGCTTTTACTTCTTCATCTCCGTAGGGAGTTTTATATCCTTTTGCGCGTCCATTCAACCAATCAATCACTGCTTTTGGTGCTAACGACTCATTATCGCCACCTACCGTTGGCGAACCTTGTGAAAGTCCTGTTCCTGGAGAAGAAGAATGCACCACAATATATCCTCTAGGCACCCAAATCTTTATTTTTGAATTTGAAATAATAGGTCGCTCGCCTCTTCTAGTTACCGATGGATGCACAATCTCTTTTCCTAAAGCTCCTAACTCATGGTGTACATCGTGAAAAGCACCTTCCACATTTGGTGCCACTCCTGCAAAATAAGGGCTCGACTCATATACAACCGGTAACTTTAATCCTTCCGTTTCTGTTTGTTTAGGTCGTGTTACATCTACGTGCATGCGATCCATTTTGTTATCCCCGTCAGTGTCGAACGTCGTCTCCACCCAAAGATCTTCTCGAATCCAATCTTTTGCATTGTTAAATGCCGGAACAATTTGTGCCTCGCCGTCTTTAAATATGGGTTTGGCTTTTTCTTGTGCGGTTAATGTGCATGTAAATGCCCCAATTATAAGTAGTAGAAAGTATTTTTTCATGCTTTTTAATTTTTGAATATTTTTTGAGTGTTTTGCAATGTCGCTTTTTGGAAAAACATGGTTTTTATAATCACAAACCATGACCGAAAAACAGTTTCCCTAATCAGTGTCTTCGAAATAATTTTTGCTTAATGTGTAAAAGAGCTTTTTTATTTGCTATAGTAACAAACAAAAACACTCAGACACCTTTATTTTAGGCTCTTAATTATTGTCCAGGAAATTTCGGCTTACGTTTTTCTAAAAACGCACTTGTTCCTTCTTTAAAATCAGCCGTACCAAAGCATTTTCCAAATTCAGTTATTTCGGTTTCAAAACCATTTTCGCCTGCTTCAAATCCAGCGTTGATTGATGAGATGGCAGAAGATATTGCTACGGAAGAGTTTTTCATTATTTTTCCGGCAATTTTTATTCCCAAATCCATTATTTCTTCTTGTGAAGTTACGTGGTTTACCAACCCATATTCCAAAGCCTGTGCAGCATCTATCATTCCAGCGGTCATAATCATTTCCATCGCACGACCTTTTCCTACCAATTGTGGTAATCGCTGTGTGCCGCCATAACCAGGAATAACACCTAGTGAAACTTCAGGAAGTCCCATTTTAGCGTTGTCACTGGCAATTCTGAAATGTGCAGCCATTGCTAATTCTAATCCGCCCCCTAAAGCAAAGCCATTAATCACGGCGATTACTGGTGTAGAAAGATGTGCTACAAAATCGAACAACTTGGCTTGTCCTTTTGCCGCCAATTGCTCTCCTTGTACTACGGAATAGTCGGAAAATTCACTAATATCAGCTCCAGCCACAAATGCTTTTTCACCACTTCCCGTAATGATAATTACCTTGGTGTCAAAATCATCTTCCGCTGTTTTAAAGGCTTCGTGAAGCTCTTGAATAGTATCTCGGTTAAGAGCATTCAATTTTTTGGGACGGTCAATGGCTATTGTTGTAATGCCATTTTCATGTTCGTAACGTATGTTTTCAAAATCCATAGAGTGTTTTTTTCAATTTTTTATTACTGTAAAAATACGAAATTGCCTATAACTGTCTCTTAAACCGAACCGTAAATGTAGCGCCTTGTCCTTCTTCAGAAATCAAAGAAATGCTACCTCCGTAGGTTTCCACAATATTTTTTACCATAGCGAGACCCAGCCCCATTCCACTTGATTTTGTGGTGAACTTAGGTTCAAAAACCTTTTCTTTATTTTTTTCTGAAATTCCAGTACCATTATCACTTATAATTATAGCAACATGTTTTTCTTCAGTTACAACGTTCACGGTGATTTTAGGTTCTTCTGGTTTCGCTTGTTCAATAGCCTGAATACTGTTTTTAACCAAGTTGGTCGTTACCCTTATTAATTGAGTACGGTCAAACCTGGCAATAACTTCTTCCTCTTCAGAGTGAAATTCTATATAATCTTCATTGAAAATATCGAGCGCCAATTTGGTTATTTTCGCCACATTTAGCGTTTCATCTTGTTGAGCTGGCATTTTTGCATAGTTTGAAAAAGCTTCGGCAATCGAGCTCATCGTATCAATTTGCTGAATTAATGTTTTGCTATATTCATCTAATCGTTCTTCTATATCGGGATCGTTTTGATTAAATTTTCGTTGAAAACTTTGCACCGTTAACCGCATAGGTGTCAATGGGTTTTTAATTTCATGCGCCACTTGTTTTGCCATTTCCCGCCAAGCAGCTTCCCGTTCGCTAGTCGCTAATTGCGCAGCACTATTTTCAAGTTCCTCAATCATTCCATTATAAGCGTTTACTAAGGTTGAAATTTCTTCGGTAGTGGTATCTATCAGTATTTTTTGATTGCGTTTGTTCAATCGTGTTTCGGTTATCTTTTCACTAATGGTGTTTAATGATTTTGTAATGTATTTTGAAAGAAAGTAAGCCAAGGCAATAGCTATCAATAACATTAAAAAATAAGCCATTCCTAAACGGGTTAGGTTTTGCTTCAACTCTTTTTTTATAAAACCATCGTCTTCAATATAGGGAAGATTTAAAATGGCCAATGGCTTAAAGTAATTATCCGTTATGTAAGAATAGGAGGATTGAAATTCCTGTCCGTCCTCGGTGAAATTTTTTAAAAAATGCTTGTTAGAAGAAGTTCGTAATGCTTTTAAGGCATAATCTGGCATTTTTTGATTGGTTGTATCTTTTAAAAAGGAGGCTTTTGAAGATTTTAATAGGTTTCCGTCCAGATCGTACAAATAGATTTCAAGGTTGTGAATTTCCTTGATTTCATAAATTTCATCTTTAAAAATAAGGGGGATTTTATCTGTTTCAACCGGATACGTTGTTTCTTTTAAAACGTAGTTTATATTTTCACGAATGGCGACTTCTTTACGTTCCAACCGATCTTTATGGTAATCTTTTGCTTCTTCCCGATATTGATAAACTGTTACAATAGCAATAAGGATAGAGGCTCCTATTACCAAAAGTAACATAGAAAAGAAAATGCGGTTTCGAAGCGAATGCCTAAAAATTTTCATGAAGTGTATTTCTAAACGAAAGGTAACAATAATTGCACCAATTTTATTCCAAAAGTAAGGTCGCTATTTATTTTTCGCGAAGACGTTTGTAAAATTTGTAGCCCAGCATGAGTAAGATTGAAAATGCAATAATGCCCAAAACACCGTAAATCCAGTTTATAGCATTTCGTAACATGACTAAAAATATGATGGCAAAGAGAATGATAGTTGCCCCTTCATTAAACAATCGCATAAATTTTGAAGAATGCTTTACCACCCCTTTTTGCAATTGTTTGTAAATCTGGTGGCATTTTAAATGGTACAAAATCAATAGAAAAACGAAGCCTAATTTTACTTGCATCCAAGCATCGGTTAAGTAAAAAGGACGTAAGGATATTAACCAAATAGCAAATCCGATTGCCAATATGGCCGACGGCCATGTGATAATCGTCCACAGCCGATTGGCCATGATTTTAAGTTGTTTGCCTAAAATTTCTTTTTCGGGTGACGGTTTTTCAGAAGCTTCAATTTGATACACAAAAAGCCGAACAATGTAGAAGAGTCCCGCAAACCAAGTAATCACGAAAATTAAATGTAGGGCTTTTATGTAGTTATATTCCATCGGGACAAAGATAATTAAATTAAGATGTTTAATTCTTTGTCAATCGTCACCAACTTTATTTTTTAATAAACTTTTTAATTGTGTGTCCTTTTGAGGATTCAATATCTATAAAGTAAATTCCCGTTTGTAGTGTAGCAACATCAATATCATTCTCGAATTTAACTTTGTCAACTACTACTTTTCCAAAAGCATCATAAACTTGAACAGCTTGTATGGGTGTTCCAGTAGTTTTGATAAATAACGTTTCTGCAACAGGATTAGGAAATATCACAACATTTTGAGATGCAATATCATTGGTTGCCAATACTGGCGAATTTTCAAAATTAAATGTAAAACCAGGAAGCAAATCAAAAGAAAAGTAGGCTTCTCCATTTGTATTTTCCCCTACATAAAAAATTAGCTCTCCATTTTCTTGTGTAAACTGGAAAAAGTACCAATCTTCAAAACCATTGTGGTTGGCGCAAGTTTCCCCTGTTTCCTGAAAGCCACTAGGGATTAAACGAGGTCCATCAAAATTATCGTTGGTATAAAAAAATTGGCCACTAAAGTCATTACAAGAAGCCGTTCCAGTGAATGACAAATCTTCATTTATTGTTAAGGTTGGATTAATAGGAGGATCATAATCCTTTATATAATCTACTTCCTCACTAAGATCTCCTTCCATAGAATGTAAATACCACGTTCTAAACAATGCTTCATCAGGTTCCCCTATAGGTTCGTTAACATACCTAGCTATATTTCCGTTACTATCAGTTAACCTAAGACTTTTATAATTATAGATAGAAGATTCAAAATAATCATAGGTAAATGTTTTTAAATCAAAATTTTCGGTGGTTAAAAAACTTTGGAAATAAAGATCTTCGTAATAACAATTAGGCATATCACAGTCAAGTAAACTGATTGAAATGTCTGTAAAAGTAAAGGTATCACCAGAAAAAGTAATATTGCCAAACAAACCATTTTCCACTCCATTAGCATTAACAGCGTAGTCGGTACTATTGTCTTCAAAATGGATGTTACTTTCTACCCCTAATGGCGGATAATTAACTTCCCCATCTATTTTTAGGGATCTTAAATGCCAGGTTTCTTCAAAGATTTCAGGAATTTGTGCATTCGTATAATAGCCAATAAAAAAAACGAGAACAAGTAGTAGTTTATTCATAATTAACACTTTACTACTTTAAATATACTGAAAATTAACTAATTAATGTCTTTCTAATTTCTCGATTCAGAAAGTAACCCGTTACAATGGTTGATAATACATCGGCAATGGGGAAGGAAATCCAAACGCCCAATTCACCAAAAAAGTTGGGTAAAATTAAAATTAGCGGAATAAAGAAAAACCCCTGTCTGGTAAGGGTAAGCAATAAAGCTGGCGTGGCTTTTCCAATCGCTTGAAAATAGGCCGAACCAATTAACTGAATGGCAATTATCGGTATCGCAGCAAATACCCATCGCATGGCGGAAGGCGTTTCATCTAAAATCACTTGATCTTTTGTAAACACCGAAACAATAGCTTCTGGAAAAGTCATAATCAATACAAAAATTACCAAAGCAAGCAACCCAGCATATTTTATGGCTTTATTGATGCTTTCGCGAACCCGCGGAAATTTATTCGCTCCATAATTATACCCAGCGATGGGTAAAAACCCTTGTGTGACTCCTAAAACAGGGAATAAGGCAAACATGAGCATACGACCAATAATTCCATACATCGTGACCGAAGCTTCTCCTCCTAAATTGAACAGAATATTATTCATCAATAAATACGTTATGCTCACAACCGCTTGTCGCGCTAAGGTTACAAAACCTAGCGCGGTTATTTCTTTTAAAATTGCTTTGTTCAATCCAAAATGAGAAAAACTGATTCGAAGTTCTGAGCGTTTGCTTAAAAAGAACCACAGAATAAACAAAAAGCATAAAACATAGGATATCGTGGAAGCCCAAGCCGCACCAGCCATTCCCATATCAAGCAAATTGATTAAAATATAATCTAACAGCAAATTACCGACCGATGGAATAATCATGGCAATCATGGCAATTTTTGGTTTTCCTTCAGCGCGGAGCACGTTGTTTCCCATCATGGAAAGTGCCAAGACAGGAACGCCATACAATACAATGCGATAATAAATTTTAGCGGGTTCAAAAATGTCACCCTTTCCGCCAAAGGCAGGAATTAACTCATTGACAAAATAAAGCCCAACAGCTGCCATTGCAACCGTAATTAAAAGGGTAAGGGTAATTTGATTTCCGAAGGTTTTAAGAGCTTTTTCTTTATTATTTGCCCCTAGCGCCCTAGATATGATGGAAGAACCGCCAATACCAATCGCCATTCCCAACGCAGCAATGAAAAAAGAAACTGGCAACACGACATTAATAGCCGCAATAGCTATAGAACCAATCCAGTTTCCAACGAAAATGGTATCGACAAGAATGTTAAGAGACATCACCAAAATACCAATAGATGCCGGAACCGATTGTTTAACCAATAACTTACTAATGGGTTCTGTACCTAAGCTGGCAGAGCGGTTTTTTAATACCATTTAAATATAAAATTAAGTTTATGCTATTGCTTTATCTACATCGATAATACGCCATTCATCAATCCAACCTGCCAATAATTGGGCAAAGTCGTCACGATCGTTTAAACACGGGACTGTTGTAAATTCTTTTCCTCCGGTTTCGTGAAAAATTTCTTCTCCTTCCATCGCAATTTCTTCCAGTGTTTCTAGACAATCACTCACAAAAGCGGGGGTTACAACCGCCAACTTTTTAATTCCGGCTTTTCCCATGCGTTCGATGGTGCGGTCAGTGTAGGGTTGTAACCACGGGTCAAACCCTAAACGGGATTGAAAGGAAACTGAATAGCTATTTTCTTTTAAACCCAGTTTTTCGGCAACCAATCGTGTGGTTTCAAAACATTGATGACGGTAACAAAATTGATGTGCTTTTGAAGAAGTCACACAACACGTACCATCTATTTTGCAATGACTATTTGTTATATCGCTTTTTCTAATGTGCCGTTCCGGAACACCATGATAACTAAACAATAGGTGCTCATAGTCCAGGTTCTTTATGTGTTCTTGAATACTTTTAGAAAGTACATTAATATAGTCTGGTTTGTTGTAGAATGCCGGTAATGACGTTGTTTTTAACTGCGGAAAAAATTCGTTACAAAGCTCTTCAATCTTCACATTTATGGTTTCTGTTGTCGCCATAGCAAACTGCGGATACAACGGAATCACCAACACCTCATCTACATCTTGATCAACCAATTGTTGCAACCCTTTTTTTAAGGTCATACTTCCGTAACGCATAGACAATGCAACAGGAATCGTCGTTTTTTCCTGTACTTTTTTCTGAAGTCGTTCTGAAAGCACAATTAAAGGCGATCCTTCCTTCCACCAGATTTTTTGATAGGCTTCAGCGCTTTTTTTAGGTCGTGTATTTAAAATAATACCCCGAACCAATAAAATACGGGCCCAACGCGGCACATCGATTACCCGCGGGTCCATCAAAAATTCGTCTAAATATTTTTTTACGTCTTTCGGTTTGGTCGTATCTGGCGAACCAAGATTTACAAGGAGGACTCCTTTTTTCATATTGAAATTTTCTGTTGCAAAATTACTCGTATTAAAATGAATTGTCAAACACCTGAAACATATAATAGCTATGGCGTTATTTCTATTTCTTATGTTGAAAGACTCATTAAATATTTTTTGGGTGTGGTACCGTACTTTTTCTTGAAAGCTGCAATAAAATGACTAGCCGCACTATAACCTACTTTTAAGCCTACTTCATTTACATTATGAGAGCCAGTAGCCAATAATTGGCGCGCTACTTCCATTTTATAATCAAATAAAAAACTAAAAACCGAATCCCCGTAAATTTGTTTGAACCCTTCTTTTAATTTG
>CAJXPE010000119.1 GCA_913057965.1 uncultured Marixanthomonas sp.
CGAGATGTAGAGAGGTCTCGTGGGCTCGGAGATGTGTATAAGAGACAGCTTTTAATGTGGATAATTTGCAAGTACTTTAGTGGTGTCTAACTATTTAAAATCTTACTTTATGAAATCCATCAAATTAAAAGCGGGATTATTTGCTGCGCTATTTTTTACAGTGATTTTTGTTGGTAAAGCTCAAGAAGAAAACACTGGTAATACATTTGAATATCATTCTTTTTCATTTTCACCTATAGGTTTTTTTAGTGATGGAAATGTTGAAGGTTTGGTTTTTAACACTGATTTGAGTTTTGCTTATAAAGAAAAACATTTGGTATCATTGGCGCTATCATATGCTACTGAAACGGGAGTAGTTTTTGAAGAATTCAATGATATATTAAAGCAATACAACCTGCTGTATGGTAGAGAGTTCAAGATGAATGAAACTGTTTATATAGATGTACATGCAGGACTTGGCTACTTTTCTTACGAATCTGAAGATATTGACCGTAATCGTCAAGGTGTTGAGAAAAATGAAACAATAGGACTGCCTTTACTTGTGAAAATTAGATTTAAAACAGGAGCGAGGTTTTCATTAGGATTACAAATTCAATCTAATATTAACAGTGCCAATAGTATGATTGGAGCTGGTATTGTGTTACAATGGAATAAAAGAGAGCAAAGATATCTCAATTAGTGAAAATAATTTTAAGCTAATAGCGGATAAAGAAAAACGCCTTCCCTCATGATTTTGAGAGAAGGCGTTTTATAATATATAAAGAAAGAAGTTTAGTCTCTTTTTTTATCGCGGTTTCGGTTGTCGCGACCTTTATTGTCACGGCTTCCGCCACTGCTTTTACGCTCTTGATACCCTTCTGGTTTTGGTTCAAGTGCTTTTTTAGAAACTTTCTCTTTTCTAGTTCGTTTATCAATACCGAAGTATTTCACGTCGATCACGTCACCCATATTTACTACATCGGTAACATTATCGGTACGGTCCCAGGCTAGTTCAGAAATGTGTAATAATACTTCATTTCCAGGAGCATCAACATATTCAACGACAGCTCCAAAATCAAGTATCTTGATTACCTTCACTTCATAAACGCTTCCAACTTCTGGTTTAAAGGTAACAGAATCAATCTTAGCTAATACGGCGTCAATTCCTTCTTGGCCTGTACCTAGAATTTCAATAATACCTTCTTCAGTTTCTGGATCTTCGTTAATAACGATTGTTGTGTCCGTCTCTTTTTGAAGTTCTTGAATTACTTTTCCGCCAGGTCCAATTATAGCGCCAATAAACTCGTTAGGAATTCTTACAGAAACCATTTTAGGTGCATACGACTTAACATCTGCATTGGGTTGTGCAATCGTGTCAGTTAGCTTGCCTAAGATATGCAAGCGACCATCACGTGCTTGTTTTAGTGCATTCACTAAAATATCGTAAGACAATCCTTTTACTTTAATATCCATCTGGCAAGCGGTGATACCATCTGCCGTACCGGTTACTTTAAAGTCCATATCTCCTAAGTGATCTTCATCCCCCAAAATATCAGACAATACAGCATATTTACCCGAATCACCATCAGAGATTAATCCCATAGCGATACCAGAAACTGGTTTTTTCATTTGCACACCAGCATCCATTAGTGCCATTGTACCTGCACATACTGTTGCCATAGAAGACGATCCGTTAGATTCTAATACTTCACTAACCACACGTACTGTGTAAGGACAATCTTCTGGTACCATACCTTTTAGCGCACGTTGTGCTAAGTTACCGTGACCAATTTCTCTACGGGATGTTCCACGAATAGGTCTTGCTTCACCGGTACAAAATGGGGGGAAGTTATAATGTAAGTAAAAACGTTCTTCGCCTTCCTGAGACGGCATATCTATTTGGTTAGCATCTCTAGATGTACCTAAAGTAACAGTTGCCAAAGCTTGCGTTTCACCTCTTGTAAATACAGACGAACCGTGTACAGATGGTAAGTAATCTACTTCACACCAAATGTCACGAACTTCGTTAGTCTTACGACCGTCAAGACGTAATCCTTCGTTTAAAGTAAGATCACGAACCGCAGCTTTTTCAGCTTTGCGGTAGTAATCTGAAACTAAACCGCCATATTCTTCTAATTCTTCTTCAGAAAAAGAAGCTTTCACTTCTTCTTTAATAGCTGCAAAGGCTTCTGTACGCTCCTTTTTTGAAGAACCATCTTTTGCTACAGCATATACTTTGTCATACGTCATATCGTGAACCTTCTTCTCAAGATCTGCATCTGTGTGCTCTCCTTCGTATTCACGTACTTCTTTTCTTCCCACAGCATCTGCTAAACGATGTTGTGCTTCAATTTGTACTTTAATGGCTTCGTGAGCAAACTTGATTGCTTCTACCATATCTTCTTCTGAAATCTCATCCATTTCACCTTCCACCATCATTACGCTGTCTGCTGAAGCTCCGATCATCATTTCAAGATCAGATTCTGCTAATTGCGCTCTTGTAGGGTTGATAATGAATTTACCGTCTACACGACCTACGCGTGCTTCAGAAATAGCACACTCAAAAGGAAAATCTGATAATTGAATAGCTGCTGAAGCGGCTAAACCTGCCATTGCTTCTGGCATCACATTTTCATCGTGAGACATTAATTGGATCATTACCTGTGTTTCGGCGCTGTAATCCTTTGGGAATAATGGACGTAGTACACGATCCACTAAACGCATTGTTAGAACTTCACCATCGCTTGGTCGCGCTTCTCTTTTAAAGAATCCACCAGGATAACGTCCTGCTGCGGCAAATTTTTCGCGGTAATCTACTGTTAATGGTAAGAATGGTAAGTCTTTTTGTTCGTAGTTTGAAACTACGGTACAAAGCAACATACACTTTCCAGATTGTACAACAACAGAGCCGTGAGCCTGTTTTGCCAGTTTTCCGGTTTCGATAGAGATCTCTCTACCATCGCCAAGGTCTATAACCTCTTTAAATACTTTAGGTTTCATATTGTTTTTCATTATTGCGCATCCCAATAGCTATTGGGATAATAAGCGCAGTTAAAATTGGTCCTTGTCCGGTTGTCGAACAAAAGTTGTGTTGTTGTGGTGACCAATGAAAAACCTAAGGGGGTAGCTTTTTCTATTTGTTTCTACTGTTTCGTAGAAAAATCCAGAGGTGTTGAATTTCTGAATTTTAAACAATAAAGGGGCTTAAAAAAAGCCCCTTTGAAAACGATTACTTACGTAATCCTAATTCTTTAACAATTGCACGGTATCTTAAAATATCTTTTTTCATAAGATAATCAAGAAGTGATCTACGTTTACCTACTAATTTTACCAAAGAGCGTTCAGTGTTGAAATCTTTTTGATTGCTTTTAAGGTGTTTTGAAAGGTGCTCAATACGTTGTGTAAACAAAGCAATTTGTCCTTCTGTAGAACCGGTGTCATTTTCAGACTTACCATGTTTTTTGAATAATTCTTTTTTCTCGTCTGCAGTTAAATACATGCCAATATTATTAAAATGATTTTTATGTACGACTACCTCTTTGGTAATCAAGCGGCAAAAGTACAAAACTATTTTGTTAACTCGCTATCTTTAGTTAATAAAAATTAAGCGGTTTTTTCACGCATAGGGCGATTCAAGACTAAATCTAAATATTGATTTACCCTTACTTTTAAATCTCTTCTGTGTGTAATGAAATCTAAAAAGCCGTGTTCTTTTAAAAATTCAGCAGTTTGGAAACCATCGGGAAGCTCTTGCCCCGTCGTGTCACGTACTACTCGCGGTCCTGCAAATCCAATTAAAGCACCTGGTTCGCTAATATTAATATCGCCCAACATAGCAAAAGATGCGGTTGTTCCTCCAGTTGTAGGATCGGTACACAATGAAATGTACGGAATTCCTGCATCTGAAAGTTGCGCTAATTTAGCACTGGTTTTTGCCAATTGCATTAAAGAAAGGACTGCTTCCATCATACGCGCCCCGCCACTTTTTGAAATGATCATAAGTGGGATGTTATTTTTAAGCGAATAATCTGCGGCACGAGCTATTTTTTCACCCACGACACTTCCCATTGAGCCGCCTATAAAACTAAAATCCATACAGGCAATTACTAAATCTTTACCCATAGATTTTCCAACACCCGTACGGGCTGCATCTTTAAGGCCAGTTTTCTTTTGGGCGTCTTTTAAACGGTCTGGATATTTTTTCTTGTCTTCAAACTTTAATGGATCTTTTGAAGTTAAATTTTTATCCAACTCTTTATACTTATTGTCATCAAAAAGCAATTCAAAATACTCATTGCTTCCAATTCTCACGTGATAGCCATCTTCTGGACTTACGTAAAAGTTTTTTTCAAGCTCTTCAGAATCTACAATCTTTCCGGTTGGAGATTTATACCACAATCCTTTTGGGACGTCTTTTTTCTCTTCGGTAGGGGTTTGAATTCCTTTTTTTGTTCTTTTAAACCAAGACATAATTGAGGAGTTTTAAGTTATAATGTGTTTACGTTGTTAAGATCTTCGAATGCCTTTTCCAATCTTTTTTTGAATGTTAGCTCGCCTTCGCGTAACCATTTTCTAGGGTCGTAATATTTTTTATTAGGGAGTTCTTCGCCTTCTGGATTTCCTATTTGTGCTTTCAAATAGTCAATATTATTGGTTATATAGTCGCGAACCCCTTCGTTGAAAGCGTATTGCAGATCGGTGTCAATGTTCATTTTAATAACACCATAACCAATTGCTTCTCTAATTTCTTCTACGGTAGAACCACTTCCGCCGTGAAAAACAAAATCGATTGGGTTGTGACCAGTATTATAATTCTTCTGAATGTATTCTTGTGAATTTTTTAGAATCACCGGTGTTAATTTTACGTTTCCTGGTTTGTAAACTCCGTGCACATTTCCAAAGGCTGCAGCAATGGTAAACTGATCACTGACTTTCATTAACTCTTCGTATGCATACGCAACCTCTTCGGGTTGGGTGTATAATTTTGACGAATCTACATCGGTATTGTCCACACCATCTTCTTCACCACCCGTAATACCTAATTCAATTTCAAGCGTCATCCCCATTTTACTCATACGCTCCAAGTATCTTTTTGAAATTTCAATATTCTCTTCAAGAGGTTCTTCTGAAAGATCAATCATATGTGAACTGAAAAGCGGCTTTCCTTTTTCTTTATAAAATTGCTCTCCAGCATCTAATAAACCGTCAATCCAAGGGAGTAGTTTTTTAGCAGCGTGGTCGGTGTGTAAAATAACCGTTGCGCCGTATGCTTTTGCTAAATCGTGAATATGTTTTGCACCAGCAACACCACCGAGAATAGCAGCTTTTTGGTTTTCGTTACTCAATCCTTTCCCGGCATTGAAGTAAGCGCCTCCGTTTGAAAACTGTATAATTACAGGTGAATTTAAATCAGCGGCGGTTTCCATAACGGTGTTGATGGTGTTTGATCCAACAACATTTACCGCAGGCATAGCAAAGCCTTTCTCTTTCGCGTATTGGTGTATTTTTTGAACTTCGCGTCCGGTTGCTACGCCGGGCTGGATGGAATGATTCATAGTTTTGTTTGTTTTACCTGCAAAAATAAGAATTTTTAGCGGGTTAGAAGGGATAGTTGATCCCTATATTATAAACAGCATTACTAAAATTATAATCCTTAAACCAACGTTCGCCAACTGGTCTGGCAGGATCGTGTGTTTTGAAGCCTATATCGAACCGAAGTACAAAAAAACCAAAGTCGTACCGCAGACCAAATCCAGAGGCAACGCCCAGTTCTTTCAAATCTTGAATGCCATTAAACTTAAAGGCTTCTCTTTCCTCATTATCAAGAACGTTCCAAATGTTACCTGCATCGATAAAGAACGCTCCTTTAAATGCTCCTAAAATGGTGTAGCGATATTCCGCATTAAAAGCTAACTTAAAGTTTGCTTCATTAAAGTCGAGAATTCCACCACTACTTCCAGGGCCTAAATCGTATGCTCGCCAACCTCTGTTGTCATTGGCACCACCCGCAAAATAACTTCTTGTAAAGGGGATGTTGTTGCTATTTCCGTAAGGAATGGCGATACCTCCAAAAGCTCTAACGGCAACTATGTTGTCATCGTTCAACGCCCAGTGTTTAATATATTCGGTTTCTCCTTTAATATATTGTGAATACGCTACGCCTAATGTTTCGTAATTACCGTTTGCGTTTTTCTCTTGTCCTGTGGCACGGGATGCAAGCGAAAGAAGATTTCCAGCACTTTCTAGTTTCCATCGCAAACGGGAAAAATTGTTGTCGTAAATATTGTCGCGGGTATCACGAGTCCAAGTAAAGTTTGAGGCGAAAATTAGATTATCTTCGGTGAGCCTAAATTTACGTTCATCAATACCTAAAACTTCGCTATAAGTTTCTGAAGAAACAGGGTTTGGAAGACTCTTGTTTAATATATCATCTATAAATTGATTGGCTTCATCTGGTATGCCAAGTTTTGGGTTACCGGTAGGATCGCCCATGAAATCATATCCTATTTCTTCGGCAATTTCATTTAAACGGTTATACGTGTTTTGGTACACGTTAAAATAATTATCTATTCGAAGGTTACGCACATATTGCACATTTGCTAAATTAAATTGATTGGTGCGAATTTTTGATGGTTTCCAGCGATAATTGAAAATAGCATTTATATTTTGCCTGTCAAGTCCTATATTGTTTTGTGCGCTAAAACCGACACTAACCTCTGTAGAAGGCGACATGTATTTTTTAATGAACGAATCTGTATTTAGAGGAAAGAGAATTCTTGGAAAGCTAAGTTTTATATCACCTCCAATATCTGAAGTATTGAAAAACCCTCCACCTTTATCTGCTGAAGAACCTACACTTCCGCGACCTGAAATTTCTAAAATTTCAGCTCCTCTAAAAACATTTCTAATTTGAAAGGTAGAGCTAAAACCAATACCAAATTGTTGAATGGTAGAGGTGTAGGCGTCAAAATCAACTCCTAAATTGTATTTTTTTCTTGGTGTTAGTAATATGGTAGTGATTAGCTTTTTTCCTGTACTGTCGCGTGGATCTTCCTGATAACTAATGTTAGGGTACTTAAATACTTTAAGGTCGTTTATTTGATTGTATGTTAGCGTTCGGTCTATATCTTTAAAAATCGAATCTGGAGTTATCGATATAGCATCGGTAATGGCCTTTGGATTGTATTTTAGTTTTTCAAAACTATACAACTTATATCCTTCATATTCGACCGAGTCTGTTGGGGTTTCGTTTCTGTTTTCATATCCAAAATCTGTAACTATACGTATTTCATTTACAGTATGTACTTTAAAAGGTTCAGTATAGGTACTATCGCCTTCCGTTACCTCTCTATTGGGTATAATGAGTTCAATATTGGCTTTGTGTCCCGTGTTTACTGTATCGGCCACAAAACCTACATAATCTTGGTCAAAATGATATAAGCCAGAGTTTCTAAACTCAATAGTCAATCGATCCCGTTCATCGACAAAATCGTTGGCATCGTATTGCTTCCCCGATTTTATGAATGTATTTTCAATGGATTTCTGATAAAGTGAATCTACGACAGGAGATGTTATTTTGTGAACAATGGAATCCACAAAATAGGGTTGATGTCTTTTAACATTATACGTGATGGTAGCACGTTTTTTCTTTTTTTCAAGTGGCGTTACTGTATGCGCTGTTTCGGTGTTAAAATACCCAAAACTGTTGTAATACCGTGTAAGGCGTTCTTTAGACTTTTCAACTTTTTCTTTGTCTATAATAACTGGTTCGTCACCAGATTTTTGAAGCCAATTATTAAGACCAACGTAGCTATTGCCTAATTCTATTACTTGTTTTCTTGAAATAAATTTAACTAAACGCTCTTCTCGTTTTGGTTTTTTATGCAACCATTTTTGATACGTAGAGTCTGGATATGGGTCTGCCAAATTGTATATATGAAGCCCCAACGGAATGCCTACAAGTGGTATTTTAGGATTCGGCTTTTGCTTTAACTGGCTATACACCTTGCTATCCTTAATTTCTAGACTATCGACAACAATGGTGTTTTTAGTCAGTAAAAATTTATTGTCCGGTACGCGTTTTACAGCGTTACAGGATAGAAATAGTGCAGTTACTCCTAAAAATAATGCTATTTTTGTGAGGGTTTGGGTCAAGTGTTCAGGTTTACTTAATTTCAAAAATACTATAATTTGGTAAGTAAAAGTCAAATAAAGTTAATAACGAGCTTACAGCAAAAAAAGTACCGAGAAAAATACGGTCTTTTCGTGGGCGAAGGTCCTAAAGTTATTTCAGAATTAAAGGAAGAAGGCTTAAAAATTCATTCTTTTTTCTCTGTTGATGAAAGTGGAATTACTTCTGAAAAACATTTTCACGTTACTCAATCTGAACTTCAAAAAATAAGCTTTTTAAAAACAGCAAATACCTCATTAGCTGTTTTTGAAACTCCTAAAAAAAAACCAATTGAAACCAAAGGCTTAACCGTAGTGCTCGATGCAGTTCGTGATCCTGGCAATTTGGGAACCATAATAAGACTTTGCGATTGGTTTGGGGTAAGGCAATTAATTTGTTCAACCGATACGACCGATTGTTATAATCCAAAAGTAGTGCAAGCTACAATGGGTTCGTTGGCGCGTATTTCTATTGAATACACCAAGCTAGAAAATTATTTAAATGAAACGTCACTGCCTATTTATGGTGCTTTTATGGATGGAGCAAATGTTTACGAACAAAATCTTCAGGAAGATGCTATTATTGTAATGGGGAATGAGGCGAATGGTATTTCAGAAACCATTGAAAAGTTGATAACTCAAAAAATAGCAATTCCTCAATTTGGAAGTCAAACTACAGAAAGTTTAAACGTAGCAACTGCAACTGCTATTTTATTAAGTGAAGCTAGGCGGTTTACTGAAATGTAAAATTAATAAAAACGCCACGTGTACCCATTCTGTTGATATTTCCAGTCCAAGGGCTGTTTGGGTCTTCGTCTCTCACCCTGTCTCTTATACACATCTCCGAGCCCACGAGACCTCTCTACATCTC
>CAJXPE010000120.1 GCA_913057965.1 uncultured Marixanthomonas sp.
GAGATGTAGAGAGGTCTCGTGGGCTCGGAGATGTGTATAAGAGACAGATATTTTTTAGTAAGCTTAGCAACATCGGTCGTAATCTTTCTAAAGTACGCTACGCCTTCTCCATCTTTTAAATTTAAAATAGGCCGCAAATGCAATTCCCCTGCTCCGGCGTGGGCGTAATAAACCGCTTTTTGATCATATTTCCGCATCAATGCAGTGAAATCGGCTATATAATTAGGCAAATCTTCTAAAGCCACTGCGGTATCCTCAATACACGCCACGGCTTTTTTGTCGCCTACCATGTTTCCTAAGAGTCCGAGTCCGGCTTTTCGAAGCTCTAATGCCATGTCGATTTCTTCACCTTTTAAAACAGGCATCGTATAACTTAAACCTGAAGCGGAAAGAGAGTGTAATAAAGCCTCCGTTTGTCTTTCAAGGTCCTCAACTGTATCAGCTTTTAATTCAAGCAATAACAAGGCTTTGGGCTCTCCTTCTACAAAAAAGCGATACGATTCGTATTTTTTGCTCTGTTTAGTACAATTCAAGATCACATCGTCCATCATTTCGCAGGTATGCAAATTGTGCTGCATCGCTACAGAAACATCATTTAGGCAATTTTCAAGACTTTTGTATTGCGAAACCACCATGGCAGTGTATTGTGGTGGCAAATCGTCTAATTGAAGCGTGATTTGGGTAGTAAAGGCGAGGGTTCCTTCACTTCCGCAGAGTAGTTTACAAAGGTTTATCTTTTCCTCTGAATTCTCATCAAATAGTTCGGTATCGATTAATGCATCAACGGCATAGCCAGTATTTCTACGATGGATTTCAGCTTTTGGAAATTGGCTTTTGATTTCAGTCCGAGTTGCTTCCGAAGCTAATTCAGAATAAATGCTATTATAGATTATCCCTTCGAAAGTGTCTTCTTTAGATTTCTGAATAAATTCTTTTTTAGCAAGCGATTTAAAAACAGCTTTATCACCATTTGCTAAAATCGTTTTTAACTGCAACACTTTATCCCGAATTACTCCGTATTGAATGGAAGTTGTCCCGCTACTGTTGTTCCCTACCATTCCACCAATCATACAACGATTGGATGTTGACGTATTCGGACCAAAAAACAAGCCGTACTGCTTTAAATAAGCATTTAATTCATCCCGAATAACACCCGGTTGCACGGTAACCGTCTTATTTTTAGTGTCTACTGAAATAATATTAGTAAAATATTTAGAAACATCCACCACAATTCCGTCCCCTACACATTGCCCTGCTAAAGACGTTCCCGCTGTTCGTGGAATGAGCGATGTGTTGTGTTTGTGAGCAAATTCAATTAACTGTTGAATAGCTTCTTCTGTCTTTGGAAAAGCTACTGCTAATGGCAGTTTACGATAAACCGAAGCATCTGTAGCATAGATTGATTTGTGAAGATTATCATAATGAAAATCACCTTCAAAAATAGTTTTAAATTGAACAAGTTCATTTTTCATAGGGTTCAGTAAATGTAAAAAAACGTGACCTTTTTATTTAACAAAACTTTGCCAAATACACTTTTAAAGTTAGGAACGCGTTAACATATACGTGTATATAATCAACCTACATTTGTTCAATTAACAAACATAAAACAACAATTATGAAGAAACTTGTATTGATTTTAATAGCTATTGGAGCCTTTTCATTTTCTGCAGAAGCACAAGAAATTGCTGATAATGCAATTGGTTTACGTCTTGGTGACAGTGATGGATTTGGGACAGAAGTAAATTACCAACGTGCCGTAGGCGATAACAATCGTCTTGAATTTGGCTTAGGTTGGAGAAGTAATGATGATTTTGACGCTTATAAATTGGTAGGTATATACCAATGGGTCTGGAACATTGACGGTGGCTTTAACTGGTATGCTGGTCCAGGTGCCGGTATTGCCCAAGTAGATTTTGACGATGACTTTTTTGATGATAATGATAGAGATGATACGGAAACCTACGTTTTTTTAGCAGGTGATGTTGGTATTGAATATAATTTTGATATTCCATTATTATTGTCTTTAGACTTTAGACCTGAATTTGGATTTGGCGATTACAACGACGATGTAGATTTTGATATTGCATTGGGTGTTCGCTACCAGTTCTAAACGGTATAAAGCATCGAAAATTAAACCCTTGTTACTCGCAAGGGTTTTTTTATGTCAAATTTCAGGGTAAAACCCCTTTCATTTGTAGCTTGTGTTGTGTAACTTTATAAAACACAACACTATACACACTAACCATGGAAACTCACTACACAGATATCCATTGTCACCCCTCATTAAAACCGTACAGCAAAAGCTTTAAATACACCCCTAAAAAGCAAAATGCACGTAACGCTGGTCGTAAAAACTCCATTTGGCATTATAGTCCGCCAAACTTTTTAGAGAAGTTTGTAAATAGAATTGTAACCCTCACAAAATTTACCCAAACCGATATGACCGTTTTGGCAAAAGCAAAAACAAAAGTGGTTATCGTGAGCCTCTACCCTTTTGAAAAACACTTTTTAAGCCGAAGAATATGGGGTTGGAAAGGATTGACCGATGTTTTGGTAAATCTTGCAGCCAGTATCAGCCAGAGCCGTATTGACTATGTTTTAAGCCATAATGATTATTTTGAGGATTTGCTTTCAGAATATAATTTTTTTCTACAACTGCACAATCAAGTTGAAAAAGTAGATGGCATTTTCTATACCTATCGAGTGGTAACTAACTATGCTGAAATTGAAACCAACAAACAACTGGAAACCGATACCAAAAAAATCATTAATATCCTTATTACCATTGAAGGTGGGCATTCCTTCAATACTGGATTAAAAATGAATGAAAACACAGCAAAACCTGTTGAAGTAAAAGAAAACGTAAAAAAAGTAAAACAATGGGAACACCGACCCTTATTCATTACCTTGGCACATCATTTTTACAATGAATTATGTGGTCATGCCAAAAGCATTAGTATCGGTGCTCTGGAGGACAACCAAAAACGAGGAATAAACACAGGAATTACGCCATTGGGATTTGAAGTTATCGAATTATTATTGGATAACACAAACGGAAATCGAATTCCCATAGATGTAAAACATATGAGCGAGGATTCCCGAAAAACGTATTACGGATTGCTGGATACTACGTTCAACACTGAAAACATTCCCGTAATTGCAAGTCACGGCGCAGCCAATGGATATCGGTCATTGGTGGATAAAAACAAAACTGACTATCCAAAACGTGCTGAATATTTTAACCAAATAGACATTAATTTTTTTGATACTGAATTTATACGAATGGCAAAAAGCAACGGTATTTTCGGCATTCAATTGGATGAACGACGAATTGGAAGTCCGAAAGCCATTAAAGAATCTAAAATCTACTTTCCAAACAAACGAAAACAGCTTCGAAAAAAATCGCTATTGGTTTGGCGGCAAATAGAGCATATTGCTGAAGTATTGGACAAAGAAAATATGTTCTGTTGGGGCATACAATGTATTGGCAGTGATTTTGACGGTATCATCAATCCCTTAAAAGGCATTTGGACAGCTGAAAACATTCGTGATCTCGCCGATGAGCTAGTTAAACACGCAGATGCCTATTTAGCTAAAAACCGAAATAACCTAAAGAACTTTAATAGAATAACTGGCGAAGCAATCGTAGAACGTGTGCTTCACGGTAATGCCATGGAGTTTATAGAGCGGAATTATTAATAAATTGTCATCCCGAAAGAGGTGTCACGAGGCGTTTCATCTAAATAAAAGTCAATACGTATAAAGAAAAAGTACAAATCGAAAACGAGATGTGTCAAGCAAAATATTATTTCTCCTATTGTCGCAATGACTGTTACTGTCGTTCCATCTTTGGGTTAAAAACGATAGGTAAATTTTGTTTTTTGAGTTTAACCATAGTAAAAGGAGTTGTGATTACCATGGTTGCATTATCACCCGGTTTAGGAGAGGTTTCATCTAAATGAATTACTACAGCATCTGCTGTCTTATCAATGTTGTGTACAGTAACAGCATGTCCTCCAGTGGATGCTTGTCCCATATTAACAAAAGCAACTATTTCAGTACCAAAATCTATTTCAGGAATTGGAATTTCCGGTTTTCGGGTCTTATTAATTTCAGCAAAAATAGCTTCGAGTTCTTTTTGACTTGTGATGATTTTCCGTTGGGGTTCTTCAATATTACTTTGTGATGCTGAAATCAACACCTGAAAAGGCACACTACTAGGAGAGTCTTTATCAAGAGATTGACCACTCTTACAAGTAGAGAACAATAGTACTATAGATAGTAAAAATATTTTCATCTGTATCATTTTTTTTGAAGCAGATAAAAAGCGTGCTATACTTTCATTTTTACAGCTTGCTCATATACTGCTTCGTATAAAGGTACAATATTTTTGGTGTCGAACGTTTTAGCGGTTTCTCTAGCTTGTTTTTTAAATATTGTCAGGGTTTCTTCGGAAGAAAGAATGGAAACAGCATTTTCAGCCATTTCATCTACATTCCCCACTTCGCTTAAATAACCGCTTACTCCATTTTTATTAACTTCTGGAAGACCACCAGCATTACTTGAAATGACGGGAACGCCACTAGCCATCGCTTCTAATGCGGCCAAACCAAAGCTTTCTTTTTCTGAAGGCAATAAAAACAGATCGCTAAAACATAAAATCTTACCAATCTCACTACTATTGCCCAAAAAGACCACTTTATTTTTTATTCCTTTTTCAATGCAAAGTTCTTCGCAAGCTTCTTTTTCCGGTCCTTCTCCAACCATCAATAATTTAGCAGGAATTTTTTTCTGAATACGGTCAAATACTTCAATTACATCGGTCACCCGTTTTACTTTCCGAAGGTTACTGATGTGCGTGATAATCCGTTCTTGCGGTTCCGCCATTAATTCTCGTTGGCAATCCGTAAAAGAAGGGTTGTGCTTCGCCATATCGATAAAGTTAGGAACCACTTTAATATCGTCTTCAACGGTAAACAACCTATTGGTGTCGTCTTTCAAGCTTTGTGAAACCGAAGTAACCACATCACTTTTATTAATACTGAAGGTCACAGCAGGCTTATAAAACTCATGGTTTCCTACTAAAGTAATATCGGTACCATGCAAAGTAGTCACCATAGGCAGGTATATTCCTTCTTCTTCCAGCATCTTTTTAGCCATATATCCAGCATAGGCGTGCGGAATAGCGTAATGCACGTGTAACAGATCTATTTTATGAAGTTTAACCGTATCGACCAATTTACTAGAAAGTGCCAATTCATAAGGCTGATAATGAAACAACGGATAGTCGGGCACCGATACTTCGTGAAAGAATATTTTTTTTGAAAGCAGCTCTAACCGAACTGGTTGCTTATAGGTTACAAAGTGAACTTCGTGACCTCGTTCAGATAATGCAATGCCCAATTCGGTAGCAACAACACCACTACCGCCAAAGGTTGGGTAACATACAATGGCTATTTTCATAGGTATTTTTCTTTTTAATAATCAATGGCATCATAAATAGCTTGCTGAATTTTCGTGCGCAAATCGCTACTTATTAATTTTCTATTTCGGGAATCTGGATACGTTCTATTCGATAAAAAGATATAAACTATTTCTTCTTCTGGATCTGCCCAAGCAAAGGTTCCTGTAAATCCGCTGTGCCCAAAACTGGTCATGGAAACGCAGCCACAGGTAGGCCCTGCTTCTCCTAATTGAGGTTTGTCGAAACCTACACCACGCCTTACATCGTCATCACAATAATAACATGTGTTGAAGGCATCCAAGGTTTCCGGTTTAAAATAACGTTTACCTCCATAAAAACCTTTCCAAAGATACATGTGCATGATTTTAGCAATATCATTTGATGTACTAAACAACCCTGCATGACCACTTACTCCTCCCAACATAGCTGCACCTTGGTCATGAACATACCCTTGTACTTTTTGCATGCGAAAATACGTGTCTTCTTCCGTAGGAGAAATCATGCTTTTTGGAAATTTATTTAACGGTAAATATGTCGTGTGATTAGCGCCTAACGACTCATAATAGTTGCGTTGCACCAACGTTTCTAATGGAGCTCCGTAAAATTGTTCTAGGTATTTTTTTAAGATATAATATGGTAAATCACTGTACTTATATCCAGTAACGGGTCTCAACTCACTATCTTTAATTATTTTAAAAATACTGTCTTGATAATCGCGACGCATATAAAGATTCTCAGCAACCTGTACATTAAATTTTTTACTGGGTTGTTTACTGTAATATTTTGCCGCTGGTTTATGCGTAGTGGAATCTAAGGTATGTGTATAAAACGGAATCCACGCTTTAAAACGGGCATAATGCGAAAGCATTTCTTTTAAGGTAATAGTTGCTTTATTTGAGTTTTTATACTCTGGCAGCATTTCAGCTAAAGTAGTGTCCATTGTAAGTACACCGTGGTCAAACAAATTCATCACCATAGGCAATGTGGCTAAAATTTTTGTCAATGATGCCACATCGTACATGTTGTTATCTTGAATGGCTTTCTTTTTTTGTTGCGTTTGGTATCCAAAATTTTTATCATAGATTACTTTTCCTTTTCGAGCGACCAAAATTTGGGCTCCAGGCATCATATCGCCCCAAAGCCCCACTCTTGCCAAAGAATCTATTTTTTTAAGCTTATAGCTATTTACCCCTACACTTTCTGGTGTTCCGTACTGCAAGCGCTTTAACGATTTTGTTTTGTAGTGTGTATTAAGCGGAAATGTTTCTCCCAATGTTACTGGTAGCTTTCCATTGGCTTCTCTAGCTCCAAATATGAGTTGTGCTGAAAGTTGCTGAGAAACTACACTGTTTTGATAAGAGAGCACAATCCCTTCAAAATTTGCTGCTGTTTTAAGGTCTGAAAGCGCATATGGTCGTGCAAACACGTCCAGAATAACTGTGTTGGTTCTGGCTATTTCATAAATCCAGATTAGTTCTTTTTCGGTGAATTTATACCCTTTCCAAGGGTTTTCATTGCTTTTATGAAAACCGATAATGACATAGTTGTAATTTTTTAGTTTTTGAACATAATCATCCAGACTATTTTCCTTTATCCAATCAATCTCAGCATACTTCCGAAGTTGTTCTAAAAAGGGTTCTCCAGAGTCGTCCCCAAAATTTACATATGCAATTTTCTTTTGTTGTAAATCTTTAATAGGCAAAGTTGCTCTATCATTTTTAAGAACCGTTAATGCACTTTCCATCGCTTTTTCGTACAAGGCATCGTCATTTACCGTATTTAATTCTTCAACTAAATAGGTGGTATCAACGGGTTGGTAGTTATTCAAACCAACTTTGTATTTGGCATATAAAATCTTTTTTACAGAGTGTGCCAAGCGTTCTTCAGTAATGGTCCCTTCGCGATATGCATTCACCAATAATGCATGTGCTTTTGGAATATCTTCGGAAATTAACAATACATCATTCCCTGCTAAAAAGGCAGCTAAATCAATTTCACCCGGTTTGTCAAAATTAGCAACCCCGCGCATGTTCAAGGCATCGGTAAAAATTAGTCCATTAAAGCCTAACTCGCCTTTTAAAATGTTTGTTACGACTTGCTTGGAAAGCGATGATGGATAATTCAATTTATCTTCCAACGCTGGAACATTTAAATGTGCCACCATCACACTACTTAAGCCCTTTTTAATGAGTCTTTTGTAAGGGTATAACTCAATGCTGTCAATTCGTGCTCGAGTATGATCTATTGTAGGTAATACTTTGTGTGAATCGTCTTCGGTATCACCGTGGCCTGGAAAGTGTTTTGCACTGCCCAAAATACCGGCTTGATGAAACCCTTCCATAAAAGCCAAGGATTTTTCGGTTACATTTTCTTTATCCTCCCCAAATGAGCGGTTTCCGATAATAGGATTATTCGGATTAGTGTTTATATCAACTACAGGAGCAAAATTTATATGTACGCCCAATCGTTTACTTTGTTCTCCAATGCGCTTTCCTACTTGACGGACAATATCGTTATCTTCTATGGCGCCAAGGGTCATATTCCAAGGGTACGCAAAAGTAGAATCCAATCGCATGGCTAATCCCCATTCGGCATCCATTCCAACAAGAAGGGGAGTTTTTGAAAGTTCTTGAAACTCATTATTAAGCTTCGCTTGTCGCTGCGGCCCTCCTTTTGAGAAAATAACGCCACCAATGTATTGGTTTTTTATAAGGTCTTTTACCTTATCGGTTTTAGCCTTTGAGGCACTCGAAAAAACATCAACCATGAAAAGTTGACCTACTTTTTCTTGCAATGACATATTACCATAAATACTATCGACCCATTTTTGTTGATTTTTAAAATCTTCTTTAACAATCAACGGATTGATTTGTTGAGAATAAAGTGAGGTAAAAAGTATTGTAAACAGTGAGGTTAACAGTAATTTTTTCATAAAATTGGACGTACTAAAACTATGATAAAAAACGATTGTGCCAAGATTCTTTTGCTGGCACTTCCCAGTTTTCCAGGTATTCTTCTTTGGTGTTAACCAAATTATTAAATACAATCGTGTTTTTGGAAACTGATTTACTCTTTGCCATTTTCCTAAAATCGGAAAGCGGTTTGTGGGCTATATAATCACCAGAATAAAACGTTACGTTCATCTTATCCATTAGATCCACATTGTATTCTTTTTCCAACGTTTGTATAAACCGTACTGAAGCATCAATACTGCAGCCCGAAGCCATAGCAATAGATTGGTTTAAACCAATTACGATAAATCGGTTATGTTTTATTTCAAACCCAGCTTGCAAATCTGTGCCGTGAGCGGTCCATTCTTTTATAAATGAAGCCGTTTTTGTTTCAATTTCAGCAACTTCTTCGTCGGTAAATTTACGATTGGTTTGGTATATCCAGACGCGGGAATCGTCTGGTAGGTTTTTAAAATCTGTAAGCTGTCTCTTATACACATCTGACGCTGCCGACGACTCCTTACGTGTAGA
>CAJXPE010000121.1 GCA_913057965.1 uncultured Marixanthomonas sp.
GAGTCGTCGGCAGCGTCAGATGTGTATAAGAGACAGGCAAAAGGCACGAGAAGAAAGCAAACAACTAGAAGAAATAAATAATCGGGTTCAGGAAAAATTGGAAAGCTATCAAGAGTTGTATGATAGCAATCAAAAAATGATTTCGTTAGGTAAGAAAATAGATTCGTTGGCTGAAAAATTCTTTAATAACAAAAAGAAAAAACCGCTATTGGATGAACTCTTTAAACTGGTTTTAAAAGAAAACAGTAAACGTAAAAAACCGAAGCCAAAACCGAAAAACAAAAAAGCAAACACCGCAAAAAAACAGGCTGAAAAAGCAGAGAAAGCAAAGCAACACGAAGTTAAACAAGAGTTAGAACAAAAGGTGGCTGCCATACGGCAACGAAAAAAGAAAGAAAAAGAAGAAGCTAAAAAAGCACCACCGCCAAAACCGAAAGTAACCTTAAAACTTGGAGATCGCGTACGGATGGTTGACGGACGCGCCATAGGAACCATAGACAAGATTGAAAAGAAAAAAGCCATTGTAAATTATGGAATGTTTACGGCCGATGTGAGTTTGGAAGAATTGGAGAAAGTTTGATAAAAGATGCCTGAGTATTTTATGTATTAATGCATTATGATCAAAATAGAAATATGTATTTAAATGAAAAGTAAACATAAAATAATTCTCTTTGACGGCGTTTGCAATCTTTGCAACGGCTCAGTCGTGTTTGCCATAAAACGGGACAAGAACGATGTGTTTAGGTTTGCGGCCTTGCAAAGTGAAGTTGGTGGAGAACTTACTTCAAAATTTAATATCGACACTTCAAAAACGGATTCAATTATTTTAATTGATGGTGAAAACCATTATGTAAAATCTTCGGCAGCACTTCGTATTGCAAAACATCTTTCTGGTGGCTGGCCATTGATGTACGGGTTTATTATTATACCAAAATTTATCCGAAATGCAGTTTACGATTATATAGCCAAGCATCGCTACAAATGGTACGGTAAAAAAGAAAGTTGTATGATACCAACGCCGGAGTTACAGGCAAAGTTTTTATAAAAATCATGTTGTCATATTAGATTTATGTTACGAAAATTGCTGTTAGTTACTTTCTTATTTCCATTTGTAATTATTCTGTTTATTGTTGCAACTACCCTTTTTTTCGGTAAATCTCTATATATAGATGATTACTTGATCTTTTCCATAATCCTTGCTTCTACTTTGGTAATTGCTTTTTCCTATAAGCTTAAATTGATAAAATTCGATACTTTCAAACTAAATTTAAGGGAGTTTATAGTTGCTTTTTTAGCTTCGGGATTATTATTCTTTATTTTCTATATTCAAAGAGTCCATTTTGGCCAATACACTAAAGAACCTTTCTCTCTTCTTTCTTCAATAATGACCTTTGTTTTAATCCCAGTTGTTGAAGAAATCTTCAATAAAAAAGTGATTTTGGACAATCTTGAAAAACTAAAGGTTAATAAGTTTTTGGTCATCAGTCTACCTATTTTTTATTTTACAGTTTTACATTATCCACATATTCTATTTATCCATTTTTTAGTAGGCATAACTACAACTATAATTTATTATAAAAACAGAAATATTTTACAAGTAATTCTTATCCATGCTATTTATAATTTTTCGATAGCCATTTATAATTACTTATAAGAGCGTTTTAATAATTATCTTACAAACAGGAGCTCTTTATCAATTTTAAACATTCAATTCCTATTTTATCTTAAGTTAACGTAAGGTTAACGAACATTTTTATAGCTATATTTAAGAAGACAACCTTATATATTTACGCTATGCAACTAAAATCCAAGGTATTAATTTTATTTTCAGTTTTTACGCTGATCGCCTTAATAGCCATACAAGGTTACCTTATTTATAATAGCTACGAGCTAAAACAAAAAACGATTACAATCGATGCTCGTAATGCCATCGCTAAAATTTATAATACTCCTGCTGTCGATTCTATTGCATGGTTATACAGAACTGATTTTCTCAATCACCTTGAATCTTATAAAAACAACGAAATTTCAAAACAAGAAATGCTTTTGCTTTTAGATGAAAAAGCGAAGGAAATAAATCCAGGCTTTCTTAAAGTTTATAATGAAGGCTTAAAAGAATATGGAGACGATTTTGATGTTCGGTTTAAAAAAATCGTCACTTCCATCTCCCTAACAGATTCTATAGGAAACACTGAAATACTATATCCCGAAAAAAGTATTGATACCATTACCCTTCTTGGAGAAAACTTTTCACAACAAGAAGGTATGCTTATTAACAATAGTACTTGGCAAAAAGACCATGAAGTTTTTTATAACAACGGTTCTGAAGTGTTTAATTTAAACTTCAAGTCTAGCATTTTTATGAATATATCAAACTGGAACAGCTTAATTATACGAGAGCTTTCCGGCTTATTAATTTTATCTAGTTTACTATTTTTATTTGTTGTTGGGCTCCTATATTATTCCATACAAAATTTGCTGAAACAAAAACGGGTTGCTACTATAAAAACCGATTTCATCAACAACATTACCCACGAGCTTAAAACCCCGCTCTCTACCCTATCGCTGGCCACCAAAACACTTACTAATGAACACGCCAAGGGAAATGAAGAAATGACTTCGGAAGCGATACAAATTATAGATCGTCAAAACACACGGCTTCAAAACTTAATCGATCAAGTTTTGCAAAGTAGTTTAGGGTATCAACAAATTCAACTTTCTACCGAAGCCTTTAATGGTTGTACGTTTGTAAAGGAATTATTAGCGGATTATTGCTTAACTATTTCTTCCTCTATTACTATAGATAAAAATATAGAAAGTACCGGTATACCTATAATTGCAGACAAGTTCTATTTAAGTACTGCAATCATTAATATGCTAAATAATGCTATTAAATATGGTGGTACAAAATTGAAGGTAGCCTATTTAGTAGATAAAGAAGATTCAACTCACACCTTTACCATACAAGATAACGGAATTGGTATTTCACCTAAATATCAAAAATATATTTTCCATAAATTTTACCGAATCAGTGAAAAAAATACACACAATTATAAAGGGTTGGGACTTGGTCTATACTATACGAGTCAAATTATCAAAGCACATAACGGAACAATTTCAGTAGAAAGTGCAACAAATAAAGGTTCTACATTTATCATTAAAATACCAATTATCTCATGAAAAATATTCTATTAGCAGAAGACGATCACGATTTTGGTACCATGTTAAAACAGTACCTAACCCTTAATAAGTTTCAGGTCACTTGGGTGATGAATGGCGAAGAAGCATTTAATGCTTTCACAAAAAACACATTCGATATTTGTATTCTCGATGTTATGATGCCAATAATGGACGGCTTCACCTTAGCAAAAAAAATCATCGATATCAATCCGGAAATTCCATTTCTATTCCTAACAGCTCGAAAAACAAAAGAAGACAAAATCAAGGGTTTAAAATTAGGTGCCGATGACTATGTAGTTAAACCCTTTGAAGCAGAAGAGTTAATTTTTAGAATAAAAAATATTATTAAACGCACGGAACAACAAAAAAATATTCAAGCGGAACAACCAGAAGAAAAGCTAATAAAAATTGGTGAATATACTTTTGATACCGAAAATTTAGAATTAAAAATTAAGGGAGAAGTCAATAAAATCACCGCTAAAGAAGCAAAACTTTTATACTACTTATATAACAATCGCAATCAATTAATACGTCGTGACGACATCCTCGCAGATATTTGGGGAAAAACAGATTTCTTTTCAGGAAGAAGTATGGATGTTTTTATAAGTCGTATTAGAAAGTACTTAAAAGACGACTCTTCCATTACATTAGAAAGTGTACGTGGAATAGGTTTAGAATTCAATATAAAGTAAACAATCAAATATTAATCAATTATAAACACTATTATGAAAACAATTACAAAAAAAGTGCTTTTATTACAGTTACTGCTACTTGGCGGAGTGATGACAGCACAAGAGTATTTTGGCACCACTACATTTGGAGATGGTGGCATTGAGAATTCCTTTCATTCGGCTGTTGACAGCAATGGAAATATTTACACCCCTGGTTTGTATTCAGGTTCGTTAACACTAGGACCAGACACCATAAACTGGGCTGGCGGAAATGCCGATGGATTTTTGGCTATTCATGACAGCGAAGGAAACCCTACCGGAATTTTAGGATTTGGCGGTGGTTTTGACGATGTTGTTATTGATGTTGCCATCGATGCTGACGACAATATTTACCTTACGGGTTATTTTCAAGGAGCCAATCCTAACAATCCATTTGACGCCGATCCAGGACCAGATGTTTTCCCTTTATTACAACCCGCAAATGGTTTAAGTAGAGATATATTTGTTATTAAATTAGACAGTAATAAAGATTTTGTTTGGGCAAAGCAAATAAGTAACCCAGCAGGTTTTGGCCCTATTAATGAAGACGCACAAACCATAGCTCTAGACAGTAATGGAGATATTTACATTGGCGGTTCTTTCTTGTATGCAGATTTTGATCCAGACCCTAATAATGATGTTACTTTATTCTCAGCAGACTCACAAACACCAGACGGATTTTTACTAAAACTAGATTCCGATGGCAATTATCAATGGGTAAAAACATACGTAGGTGCTGGTGGTATTGTAGAAGTAGAAAGTATTGATTTTGATGCCAATGAAGACCTTTTTGTATTGGGAAGGTTTAGAAACCAAGTGGACCTTGATACTGGAGCAGATGAAGATAATTATACAACAAATGGAGCAGATGATATTTTTATTACAAAAGTAGATATTGATGGAAATTATATTTGGGGACAAGCTTTTGGCGGTTCTGGATTAGAGATTGCAACTACTATCAAAGTTTTACAATCTGGAATCTATGCCACAGGTATGTTCTCGGGCACTGTTGATCTCGACCCAACTGCTGGAGAAAACAGTGTAACATCAAACGGTGATTCTGATGCGTTCTTTTCCAAATTTGACACCGTTGGTAACTACGAATATTCTTATGTTACGGGTGGTGAAGGCAATGAAAACTTAGAAAATATATTTGATATTGCTGAAGGCCCAACGGGAAATCTATTTGTTTCAGGAAGCTTTATCGGCACCAGTGATTTTGATAATGGAACTGGAGAAGCCACAACAACTTCAAACGGAAATGCTGACAACTTTTTAGTTGAAATGGGAACTGATGGTGTGTATAGAAACCATTGGACCATTGGTGGTGTTGCACCTGAAGCCAATCAACAAATTATTTTTAACAATAATGACCAAATTGTATCAATAGGAGTTTTTCAGAATGCTGTCGATTTCAATCCTTTTTCTGGGGAAGATGTTCAAACAAGCAATGGAAACAGAGATATTTATGTTTCACGCTATTCTACTATAGACAATGGTAACGATAGCTGTGAAAATGCAGTTGCAGTAGCCTGTGGTGACGTGATAAATGGTGAAACAGTTTCAGATACTGATTCTGGTGGAAATGCTGCTCCAGACGAATTCTACAGCTATACCGGTAACGGAACTTTGGAAGAAGTTACTATTTCACTTTGTAACAACACAGATTTCAATTCAGTTGTTCGTATTTATGAAGATTGTACCTTAGAAAATGAAATTGCCATGAACGATGATTCTTGTGGCGAACAGTCTGAAGTATCTTTTGTATCGGATGGTACTTCAACCTACTATATTATGGTTGAAGGTTTTGAAAGCGAAGTTGGTAACTTCAATTTAGAAGTCTCTTGTGAAGAATTACCTGAAAACGATATTTGTAGTGGAGCGTTACCTATTACATGTGGCGAAACATTAACAGGATCAACTGATGATGCTACAATTGATACGGATGCTCCAGTATGTGCTGCCGATATTACAGCACCGGGAGTTTGGTATACGTTTACAGATGATAGTGGTTTAGTAACCGATTATACTGTGTCTCTTTGTGATTCAGATTTTGATACTAAAGTAACTATTTACACAGGTGAATGTGGAGCTTTGGTTTGTGAAACCGATAATGATGACTCATGTGGAGTACAATCGGAAGCTACTTTCCAAGGAGATGGTAATACCACGTATTATATCTTGGTACACGGCTTTGGAACGGCTACAGGTAACTTCAATTTAACAGTTGATTGCCTTCCGGTTCCTCCAGCAAATGATATGATTGCAAATTCTATTGATGTTGACGAAGTTGGTTTCCCTTACACAGATACTGCTGTAGCCATGCCAGCCGCAACTACCGAAGATGGTACCCCAACAGGATGTAATATTGAAGGTGCTAATGGTGTATGGTACAACTTTGTATCGCAAGGTGATGGAGAAGTCACAGCTAGCATTGTAGATCCTGCTGGAGCAAGTGTGGTAACATTCTTTGAAGCTCCGAATGAAAATGCTTCTGAAACTGATCTTACATTGGTTAACCAAAGTACGAATCCATGTGCTCCTGGAACTTCAACTACTATCACAACGACTGCTGGACAAGCATACTACGTTTTTGTAGTAAATACAGGCAGTACAACTGATATAGAAATTGATGGAATCTCTTTGGGAACTAATGAAAACACTCTTGAAGGATTTAGCTATTACCCAAACCCAACGACAAACGTGTTAAACTTGAACGCAACGGAAACAATTGAACGTGCAACGATTTATAACTTGCTAGGGCAAAAAGTGCTTGACCAGAACATAGGTACTACAAAATCTGAAATGTCTGTCTCGAGCTTATCAGCAGGTACGTATGTTTTAAAAGTAGTTGTTGATGGTAAGATAGGAACTTATAAAATTATTAAACAATAATTTTTCTCATAGTTTAGTTACTATGCAATTAGGTGAGCGGGCAGGAAACTGTCCGCTTTTTTTTATTTCAAATTCTGAAGGATAAAATTTAATTTCGGATTTGTATTTTCGTTACTATCGAAAGCAAAATTTTTATACCGGTTTTCTTCTGTTAAACTTTCCTTTTTCCACTTTTGTATAATCGGTTCATATTCTAAGGTTACTTTCCCTGCTAAAAGGTTGTCTAAAGCAATTCCTTGTTCGTAAAGATTATACACTTTTTTTAAGCCAGTAAGGTATAAGTGATCTTTGGTAAAACCACCACCTCGATGGGCGCGTAGTGCAATATTGTAGGCTTCTTCCCTATTCAGTTTGTATTGATTATGCAATAAATCGAACGTGTCGCAAAAGTTAAAACCTTTACGTAAGCTGTCGGTCGCTAATACACGATAGCTTAATTCCTTTAAACGGTGTAACGTTAAGCATCCGCTCATATATTCGCTAAACACAGCCAAGCCTTCTTGTGTTTCCACATTTTTGGGAAAGCCATTGTGGAAGATTTTCAATGGTTGATTTAAACTATTAAATGTCGTGACTAAATGCAACCCTATTTCGTGATTGGCCAATACTTTAAGCTGATTCGCACTAAAACGGTGATTTTTTTTCAGAACAAGCGTTTGTTTGTTGTTTAACACCATCGCTGCAGCAGAAATTTTATTGGAAAGTTTAATGTTGAACTGAAAATCGTAGCGTTTTGTAAACTTCTCAAAATATTCAGCTGCTTCATTGGCATTGAAAACTGGAATCATTTCTTGATCATGCGCATCATTTTCAAAATGAAGGATAAAACGCGCGTTATCTACATCTTTTTCAGTAGGTGTTCCAAACGATTTTAGTGAATTAAAATAGAATTTATCTTTTTGTCCAACGGTCTCTACACATTGTACTAACCCAGAATAATCATAAATTACATCGCGATAAAAAGCACGGGTTTCCTCATCTTGAATACTATCAATATCCTGTAAAAAAAGTTGTTGCTGTAATCTGTGTGCATTAAAATCAAGTTTCCGATACTTAAAATTAGGGTTTACATTGTATTTTGAAGCGAAGAAGTTACGCTTCTCTTGTTCAATATTAATGGGGTTTACAAAGTTCAACACCTCTATTTTTTGAACCAATTTGTTCAAATTATAATCAATCCTGAAGAGATTAGGATAGGTATCTATAATAGCTTGTGTATGCGTCATATTATTTGTTAAACGTATTGTAAAACAAGGAGGCGTGTTTTTTAACTTTCTGTTGAAGTTGCTGCTCAATAGCAGATACTACTTCAGGATAGATTACTTCTCGTAGCTCGTCACAATAAATTTTCTTGAATTCAGTCGCCAAAACTAAGGTATTTTTAAAGTTTTGAGTAATGAATTTTAAAAAATAACCATTTCCGAAGAAGGTATCATTAATTTTTGAAGTTGCTTTAATATCGTGTGGTAATTGTAATTCTGAAAGGGATTGTCGCCAATTTTCAACTAAATCACCAAAACGGTCATTATCAATATTAGACGTTCCCAAATTAATCACCGGCACTTCCCGATCCCATCGGCGCCAATTGTAACTATGCATATCGTACACCACAATGGTACCGAACTTTTCTTCCAGTTTTGAAATCAATGCATACACAACTGAATAAAATGCTGTGTGTTTTTCAAGACTTTGTTTCTTTTCTGAAGGACTCAACGGTTCTTTCCACAATTGTTTTCCCCACGCTTCATCAAAAACTGCGTTATCGGGATCTCGGTTCAGGTCGTATTCAAACCTACTGTCACACCCGGCTATAACTATTGGCTGCGTTTTTACAAATTCTTTGGTGCAAGGATCTTCTTCAAACCAACGTTCATATTCAGTGTGAATACAGTTTTCCCATAATTCTTTTCTGAATTGATGTCCATCATGCACCTGTCTCTTATACACATCTCCGAGCCCACGAGACCTCTCTACATCTC
>CAJXPE010000122.1 GCA_913057965.1 uncultured Marixanthomonas sp.
CATCTAATACTTTTCCCGAAATAGTCCCTTGCGAAAAGGCAGCAAAGCCTATCAAAAGGAAAGTAAATAAAAATAAATTTTTCATTGTAATGAAGTTTGTTTTTTAAAAATTTCTGCAAATATACATCTCCTTTTTCCTTTTTTAAACTATAAAGGTTAAGAAAATGCTAACAAATTTTTCTAAAATAAAAATACAATGAAATATGTAAAGTATTGAATTTCTGTTTTTTAGTTAGTAACAGGTTTTCAACAAATTAAAAAATTGTTAAAATTAATATTCAACACAGTCTAATTGAGACTTTAAAGGCGTCATATACGACATATAATCTTCCTTATATTTTTCTTCCAAAGGTTTAGACATAGGTAGGTCTTGCTTAAATGGATCTACTTGTTTACCATTTTTCCAAAAACGGTAACAAACATGGGGACCTCCAGTGTTACCCGTCATCCCTATCCAACCTATAACATCACCTTGACGCACATAATTACCCACACGAACATTACGCTTTTTCATGTGTAGGTACTGGGTGTCGTAGGTACTATTATGGCGAATTTTTACATAATTACCATTTCCACCTCGATATTCAGATTTAATAACGGTACCATCTGCAGTTGCCAAAATAGGAGTTCCCAACGGTGCGGCAAAGTCAGTCCCTTTATGAGGACGCAACTTATAACCGTAATACTTTATTCTTCTATTTAAATTGTACCGAGATGAAATTCTACTGAATTTTACAGGCGCTTTTAAAAAAGCTCGACGCAAGTTATCTGCATGTTCATCATAAAAATCGATTACACTAGTGCTATCTAATTTGGTTTCATAGTTAAACGCATATAAAGGAGTCCCTCGATGTTCAAAATAAGCAGCTTTAATTTCACCTAAACCAGCTGGAATACTATCGTTAATGTATTTTTGGGTATAAATAACCTTAAAACGGTCTCCTTTTTGAAGATGAAAAAAGTTAACTGTCCAAGCATAGATATTTGATAGCTTATCTGTCATATAAGGACTTAGATTCTGCTCCTCCATGGTTTGTGATAAAGAACTTTCAATAATTCCGCCAGCAGATTTTTCAACATAGGTAACTGGTTTTTCACCTGTATAACTTGAAAGGTCATCCCTAAAATCAACAACAGAATAATCTACTTTATTGTTTTCGTAAATAAAAACTTGGGTGGTATTTAATGAATCTTTAGAGTTTAGAAGCACATAAGGTTTGCCCACTACTATTTTGCGAACATCAAAACTGTCTTTAAATTTAGTCGCTACTTTAAAAATTTTGTCTTGTGGTACTCCTTGAGCATCGAGAATGTCTCCAAAAGTGTCTCCAGAACGGATGGTATCCCTTATTACATTATAATCATTTAAAATATAACCGTACTCTTTAATTAGAGTAGGTGCTTTTTCTACTTCTACAACTTCGGCTAAGTCTTTTTTATCAGATTTGCATCCTATGAATAGCAAAACCAATAGGCACAATACAAATGTTTTCTTCAATTTATTCTAGCTTTATTGGGGTTCTAATATACTGTTGTCTATACGGAAGAACAGTGGATTTTAATTTCGGTTTCAAATATTACGAAAAAAAAGGACTTTTTGAAGGTAAACTCTCAAAAAAGTCGCCTAATACGCTTATTTTAACACAAATAGCGTACTAATTTAATTTTAAGCTTGTTGCAGGTTTACTACCTTCATCTTCTTGCCTTTGTTTCGTTAACGTACAATTTTTTATTTTCTTTCAATTAATAGGGCTTTATTTTCAAAAAAGTTAATCTACTAATATCCTAAAGGAATGTTTTAGACCTTTAAATTCTGACAAGGAAGCTTTTAATGATCCTACCGCCAAATCTGCTTTTATAAGCACAGGCATTTTATTTTCATCATCGGAAACCCAAACAGTAAGGCTTTCTTTTTCTTTAAAAACACGCCCAGCTTGCACATAAGGTCTTAACACCAAACAAGGCACTTTGCCAAATTTAGTATCGAGTACTTCCTTTCCTAAAAATTTTAAACGGAATTTATAGTTTTCTTTATCAAAAAACATATCCATATCTACGGTATCGCCTTTTTGTAAAGTACTCGCATCTAGATTATTTCTAAGGTAATAAAAAGCAGAAACCATATCCTGTGCATTTTTCGGAAATGAAACGACCTCTTTTTTTTCGTGCTTTTTATTATTTACGTGTGCAATTCCAGTTGAATGGTCAAAATCTATTTGAATATCTTTAGTATGACCACCTTCATCTATTTTTCTAATAAAACGATACGGTATATCTTTCTCTTTATCAATATACGATTGATAATCATCTTCAACATTAAAAAATACTTTTGAAAGTCCTACGGTTTTACCTTTCCCTTTTACGTGATATACCTCTTTACCTTCAAGATTGGCATTATTAACTTCAAGAGTGGCGTATCCCGCGGTTACAAATCCATAATGCACGCGAAATTTAAACCATTCACCATCTCCATATGCCTTTTCCTGGGCAAATAATACAGAAGAAGTGCATAATAATAGAAGATACAATAACTGTTTCATTATTTGGGTTTTGGTATGTGTAGAAACATATACAAGTTTTGTTCCAAAAAACTAAACTCCACCTATAAGACGATGGAGTTTGGTTTATATTACACTCTTATTTACAAGGTTCCTCTAGATTCTTGTTCACGCTCAATAGATTCAAATAACGCTTTAAAGTTACCGGCACCAAACCCTCTAGCACCCATACGCTGTATGATCTCGAAGAATAATGTTGGTCGGTCTTCAACAGGTTTCGTGAAAATTTGTAATAAATATCCTTCTTCATCAGCATCGATCATAATTCCTAATTTCATTAATTTTTCGATGTCTTCTTTTAATTCGTGTTCGAATTCTTTTAATCGAGCCGGTACGGCATTGTAATATTCATCTGGGGGGATAGATAAAAACTCTACTCCTCGCTCTCGTAATTTGGAAACCGTTGTAATAATATCATCGGTAGCAACGGCGATGTGTTGTACGCCCGATCCTTCATAAAAATCTAAATATTCTTCAATTTGTGATTTTTTCTTTCCATCTGCTGGTTCATTAATAGGAAATTTTATTCTTCCATTCCCGTTACTCATCACTTTACTCATTAAAGCTGAATATTCGGTATGGATTTGTTTATCGTCAAACGAAAGGAAATTCACAAAGCCCATCACATCTTCGTACCATTTTACCCATGTGTTCATTTCGTTCCAGCCTACATTTCCTACCATATGGTCTATATATTTAAGACCAACTGGCTCTGGGCTGTAATCTGGATTCCACTCTCTAAAGCCAGGCATAAAGGTTCCGTTATAGTTTTTACGCTCTACAAACATATGAACGGTCTCCCCGTAAGTATAAATTCCGGCACGAACTACTTCGCCATGTTCGTCCTTTTCAACTGTAGGCTCCATAAATGGTTTTGCACCGCGTTTAGTGGTTTCTTCAAAAGCACTGCGTGCATCATCTACCCAAAGTGCTACCACTTTTACGCCATCACCATGTTTTACAATATGATCATTAATTGGATTTTTAGAACTCAAAGGAGTCGTAAGTACAAGGCGTATTTTATCTTGTTTAAGCACATACGATACGCTGTCTTTACTTCCTGTCTCCAAACCTTTATATGCATAAGATTGAAACCCAAAAGCCGTTTTATAAAAGTGCGCGGCTTGTTTGGCATTTCCTACGTAAAACTCTACATAGTCTGTACCCAATAAAGGAAGGAAATCTTGTGCTCCCTCAAATATTTTTTCTAATCCGTAGTCTACTGATTTTATGTCTTTACTCATCGTATTTATTTTTTTATGAATGCGTTCTCGTTTTTTGTTCTAAATAATTGATTTATTATACAGAATTACCACATAGCTCGCATTTGTGCTGAAATGTCTAAATTTTTCACAGAAATAATTTGTTTAATCATGCTCCAACCAAGATTTGTAATACGTACCATCGGCCAATTTTAAAGCATCTTCGGTTACCTGAAGCGGTTTAAAGGTATCGACCATTACGGCCAATTCATCGGTTTTCACTTTTCCAATACTGCGTTCGGTAGCTCCTGGGTGTGGTCCGTGCGGAATTCCTGCTGGGTGCAGCGAAATATACCCTGCATCAATATCGTTCCGGCTCATAAAATCGCCATCTACATAATACAATACCTCATCGCTGTCAATATTACTGTGATTGTATGGTGCTGGAATAGATTCTGGGTGATAATCGTATAACCGCGGAACAAAACTACATACTACAAAAGCATCGGTTTCAAAAGTTTGGTGTACCGGTGGCGGTTGGTGTATGCGACCTGTAATAGGTTCAAAATCATGAATGGAAAACGCATACGGATAATTATAACCATCATACCCAACTACATCGAATGGATGGGTAGCATAGCTCATTTCAAAAATGTCATCCTGTTTTTTTATTTTTATTAAAAAGTCGCCTTTCTCATCGTGAGTTTCCAATTCTTCTGGCCTTCGCAAATCACGTTCGCAATAAGGTGAATGTTCCAATAATTGTCCAAACCAGTTTCGATAGCGTTTCGGCGTGTAAATGGGACGACGGGATTCTACGATAAACAATCTATTGTCATCGGTGTCGAAATCCATTTTATAAATTATGCCGCGAGGCACTATTAGGTAATCGCCATACTTGAAATCTAGGTTCCCTAAATGTGTCCGTAGTTTTCCACTGCCTTTATGAATGAAAATTAACTCATCAGCATCGGTATTTTTATAGAAATAATCTTTTTGGGATTCTTGTGGGGCAGCGAGGATAATGCTGCAATCACTGTTTGTCAAGACTGTTTTCCGGCTTTCCAAGTAGTCTTTTTCCGGTTTTATATTAAAACCTTTAAACTTATAGGATTGTAAGTTGTTCTTTTTAGCAATTTTTGGAGCAACGCTATATTGTTTATTGATTTCCTTTACTTGGGTTGGGCGATATTCATGGTAACTATTAGTAGACATCCCGTCAAACCCAATGGTGCCGAAGAGTTGTTCAGAATATAAACTACCGTCCGGTTTGCGAAATTGCGTATGACGTTTATGGGGTATCTTTCCTAATTTATGATAGAATGGCATAATCTTGCTGATTTTCTACACAAATATCGGAAAAAAATCACTGTTTTTGTTTTAAGGTTATGCTAAAACCTAAAGCCTGCAGCAATATGCCATTCACTTTCATCTCTTTCTGGTGAAAACGCCCATTTTACCTCAAGTGGTCCTAGAAAAGTTTCCATACCATATCCTAAAGCAAAACCGCTATAATCAATACCATCTATCCACTTGCCATCTGTAAAAAGATCGTCACCTACATTGGCAATATTAGCCGCTATGTTGATGTGGTTTTTTCTGAAAATTTCATAATCTAACGTTAAGGAAGATTTTAAATACGTATCGCCCCGAAGACTCAGACCTTCATATCCATAAAATTGTTTTATGTTGTTTATAGGTCTATATCCGTAGCCCCCTAAGAAAAAATCGAGTGAATGTGTGCTGTCGCCGCCAATTTTAAATCCCCCTTCCGTGGAAATCACTGCCGAAAGTTTATCTGTAAAAGACTGTGCGTATCCCACTTTTGCTTGCGCGATTGAAAATTGCTCAAAACCCTCATTATCCCCTTCTCCAAACAAGTATAAATGAAAATCACCATTAAAATACAATCCCTCTTTTGGGAAAAAACTATTATTAAAGGTATCATATCTTAAATAACCGTATGTACTCACGTAATTGGTGTTTTCAAAAACAGTTCGAGGAACGCCTTCTTCATCTATACCTATCGTTTCTGAAAGGTATCGCAACCATTTATGCTCTATCCCGGCACCTAAGAGAAAACTTCTTCTAAAAAGCGTTTCTACAAATATTCGGTTGGTTAAATCGCCATAATCGAGTTCTAATTTATTTATTTGTGAATTTTCTTCCGGAGGTAATTCTGGGGAAAGAAAATCAATATCTACATCTTTGCTAAAAAAACTGTATTGTGAGTTTAAACCAATACTCCAATAAAACCCTTTATCAATATAATAGTTGAAATTGTATCGAATATTATCACCCACTACAAAGTCGAACGAAGCAATATCGTTATTGGTGAATATTCGTTTTCGCGTTACGTTCATTAAGGCAGCTGTTCCGTACAAATCATCATAATGTGCACCTAATCGCATCAACATTTTCGATTCGTTTTCGCGCAAATTAAAAATAAGGTCGTAAGTATTATCTTCATTGGTCACCAATCGATAATTGATATCTTGAAAATTCCCCGTTGCAGATAGGTTATTAACCCCCTCGTTGAAGCGCTCGTAGCTAATTTGAGCAGGTACTTTCAATTTTAATTTACCCAAGACATATGAACGAGTATAGTTTTCGTTCCCATTAATATCAACCGATTGAATAAAAATTGAATTCTTGCTAAAAAAATCTACTTTTTGCTTTTTATGAGTTTTCTGACGAGAAGCAACACTGTCTAGCTGTTTTCGTAAGTTATTAGCTTCGTCTTCTCCCGCTTTAATTATTTTTTCACCATCATTAAATGATACTACAGAGAAATCTTTAATATTTGGATTGATGTAAATATCGGTTCTTCCTCTTTTATCTGCCATATCTTCTATGGTTCGATAATTGTTTATTTGTACCAATACATCAAATGCTGATTTTAGCTTTTTCCGACCTTTCAAACTATCTTGAACATCAACACCTATTACAATATCCGCTCCTTTATTTCGCACCTCATCTACCGGATAGTTATTAACCACGCCACCATCAACCAAAACGGTATCGTTTATAATCACTGGTGAAAACAAAGAAGGCAAAGCTCCGCTCGCGGTAATGGCACGGGGCAAATATCCTTTATCGAGAATCACTTCTTTTCCAGTTTCCACATTGGTCGCCACACAAAAAAACGGAATAGGGAGTTTGTTAAAATCTTCAATATCACTCACATGCAAGGTAAGTTTAGACAATAAGTTATATACATTTTGCCCTTTAGAAAGCCCCGAAGGGAATCCTACCTGAAAATGATCAAAAGGCAAAGTAATAGCGTATTTTTCCGATTCATCTTTTTCATAAAATGTTTTGGAACTCCGTGGAATATCGTCCTGAATTAAAGTATTGAAATCAACCATATTAAAGATAGAATCCAATTGTTTAGCTGAATAGCCTGACGCGTATAAAGCTCCAACTATTGCACCCATGCTCGTGCCGCCAATGTAATCCACCCGGATGCCAGCTTCTTCGATTACTTTTAACGCCCCAATATGCGCCAAACCTTTGGCACCACCACCACTTAGGACGAGGCCTACTTTTAGGTCTTCTTGTTCTTTGTCTTGAGCAAAGACCGAAGTTGCCAACAGGAGGATTAATATGTAGATTAGGTTTTTCATTAAAAGTTGATGAGTTTATTAGTCGATGAGTTTATGGTATTGAATATATTAATTTTTGAGCTGTGATTTGTACAATCCGTCTAGCATTGCGGTAATTTCGGTTAAATCGCTCCGAATTTCTACATATTTTTCTTCTGAAAGAAATTCTAAGTCGTTAGATAAAATACATTGGTTTAATAACTCTAAAGCAGAACCAAACGCGATTTCAGTAAATCTCGCTCGGTCTTTTTGTGAATGTCGGCCAGTTCCTTCAGCTATATTTGATGAAATTGAAATTGCTGCACGACGCATCTGGCTCGTCAACCCAAATTTTTCTTCCTTTGGAAATTTGATGGTCGCTTTATAAATTTTCAACGAAACTTGTCTCGATTTTTGCCATACATTCAACTTTTCAAATCCAAAATCTTTCATATGGTATCACTTTAAATTGATTTCATTTTCTTATCATCTCATAAACACCTCTACTCATAGACTAAAACTCATTCCTGAAAATGCGTTACTATTTTTTTTGCTCTGCTCGTCCCCACTACATCTGCTAATTCATCGAAACTTGCATTTTTTATACGTTTGGTACTTTTAAACTGTTTCAATAACTGAATGACGGTTTTCTCTCCTATTCCCGGTATAGTCTCTAATACTGTGTCTAAAGCCTGTTTACTTCTTTTGTCACGGTGAAAGGTAATCCCGAATCGGTGCGCTTCATTTCGTAATTGCTGAATTATTTTTAAGGTTTCACTTTTCTTATCTAAATACAACGGAATTGGGTCATCGGGGTAAAACAGTTCTTCTAGACGTTTTGCAATACCAATAATGGCTATTTTACCGCGCAATTCCAGTTTGTCCAGACTTTTTAATGCAGAAGACAACTGTCCTTTCCCTCCATCTATGATGATAAGTTGTGGCAAAGGTTGCTCTTCTTCTTTCAATCTTTTATACCGCCTATACACCACTTCTTCCATAGAAGCGAAATCGTCCGGGCCTTCCACTGTTTTTATATTAAACTTACGGTAGTCCTTCTTACTTGGTTTGCCATTTTTAAACACCACACAAGCAGCAACCGGGTTTGAACCTTGGATGTTACTGTTATCAAAACATTCGATGTGTCGCGGTTCTTCAGACAAGCGAAGGTCTTTTTTCATCTGCGCCATAATTCGGTTTTCGTGGCGGTCTGGATCGACAATCTTCGCTTGTTTAAATCGCTCCATTCGGTAATATTTCGCGTTGCGGAGCGACAGATCCAGAATTTTCTTTTTATCGCCCGCTTTTGGAATATGTACTTTTAACCCTTCTTCAGTTTCAATCTTGAAAGGTAAGTACAGTTCTTTAGACCTGTCTCTTATACACATCTCCGAGCCCACGAGACCTCTCTAC